>NZ_QORZ01000024.1:0-14014 GCF_008368785.1 Bacillus sp. AY3-1
GGGCAGTAAGACCCCCACCTAAATTCTTTGCTTTCGCTGAATTTTAAGGTGGGGGTCTTACTGCCCATTAAAGCGGGATAAAATGTGTATTTCTCAACTTTTTTTCTTAGATGGATACGTAAAATTCTTCGTATATTCCAATAATCATAAGGAAATTTACAACGTTTATTGGTTTCTGTAAGATGCCTCTAGGAAGTATGAAAGGAGGGGCGTACATAGGGGATAGATTGTCTTTATTATACGTACTTATTTTGAGGGGGAGATTTAAAATGTTTAAAAAGCTAATGAAAGTATGTGCGTTAAGTGTAGTGAGTGTCGGGGTATTATTTAGTTTTCAAGAAAGTACATTTGCAGCTACTGATTTAAGTAGTTATTATGACGGAAAAAATCCAGCAACAACAAAGGTATACGGGGGAAGTACAACGTGTGATGCTGATGGATTTAATGCAAAGTCTACAGCCGTGTACGAAGGTAGTAAAAAAGTAGGAACAGTCTATTTACGTTACAGCAATAAATGTCATGCAGCTTGGGCTAAGCTTGTTTTAGATCAACCAGCACCTTCTGTTTCTGGAGGAGTATATGCTTATGCTGTTATTAATAAATATAAAAACGGTGTATTCCAAAAATCAGTAGATTCTAATAGTGGTAATGGAGCAATAAAAACAGGTCAAACGAGCACGTATACAGGAATGGTATTTGATTTAACTGCTGATTTTGGTTATACAGCTGATGCCGAAGCGGTGACGATTAATAATGGTTACGGGAAAACTGGACGTTATTAATAAGGGAGCGGAGTGCTATGAAACTTTTAAAAAAGCTGAGCGCATGTTTTTTTCTATCTTTGCTCGTTTTAACTAGTATGTTTAGTACGACTGGTAATGAAAAAGCATATGCAGAAGACCATTCGTATGATGGGAAAAGTCCTTATTACAATAGTTGTGATCAATCCGCAGTAACGAAAGAAAAGAAATGGATTGATTCCAATTCTTATGTGGAATTAAAATTTAGCACAACGTGTAAGACAGCATGGGCAAAAGTTACAGTAACTCGTGCAGCAGTATATAATAACGAAGCTGATGCAAGGATTGTTAGAAAAACAGATGGAAAGGCATACACTTGCGGGAGTGCTGGAGGAAATGGTGTTGTGAATAAAGGGCAAACATCATGCTATACGCCAATGGTATATGATTTAGATCCAAGGAAGGCACAAGCGCAGGGGAAACATGCCATTCCGAATAGTGATGCATATAATTATGCGGAGACAATTTGGTATTGATTATATTATAAAAAATTTAAGATAGCATATTTAAAGAGCATGCTTTGATTGGTTTTCAAAGCATGCCCTTTTTTTGTTTATCCAGTATTAACAAATAGTAAGACTTTAACTTCGAACCTCAACTGAAGTAAAGCAGGTAGCGGGATTGTTTGTAAAGATCTAATTAAGTATGGATGTTTCTTTGGGGTGTTGGGATAATTTAACATAAGCAGTTTTCATATCTCCTTATTTATGCTCTAATTAAAACAAAGGAGGAAAGTAAATGGGGAAAGAAGTTAAACGATATGTAATGTGCACTTTAATATTTACATGGATACTATGGGGGCTACTAATTAACTTAATAAAATTTAACTTTACGACATTTGGTACACCGCTAGCGATGATATTATTTGTTTTCGGGGGAATCATGCCGGCAATCGTTGCAATTAGCTTAAAGAAAAAATATGGATCAAAAGAAGAGTTCAGAGTGTTTATAAAAAATGTTGTTAATTCTAAGTATCATTTTTTATGGTATATTCTAATCGTTGTTTTGGCTTTTATTAGTTGTTATCTGCCAATAATATTTGGTGGAGCAACGATGCAAAAACCATTATACGTGGCATTGCTTAGTTTTCCAATAATGATCGTTGGTGGTGGTCTTGAAGAAATTGGATGGAGAGGATTCTTACAACCTGCCCTTCAGAAAAGGTTTTCGGAATTATTTAGTACGGTTATTGTGAGCTTTATATGGGCTATTTGGCACTGGCCGTTATGGTTTATTCCAGGCACGAATCAAACTCAAAGGGATTTTATAGCCTTTATAATTACGACAATTGCCATATCGTTCTTATTAACTACAATTTTTAACGCAACTAAAAGTATTTTTATTTGTCTAATTTTCCATGCGCTTCTTAATTCTTTTTGGAGTGTGTACGTGCCAAATGATAAATTGTTACCAGCATTTTCAACTTTTGTTTTCGGAATTTTCGTATTTATTTTGTATAAAGTCGTAATGAAAAGAAAGAACCTCTTATTGATTAGGTAATTGAAATAATAAAAGGAAACATATTAATATATTTTTTATGGATATGAAACTAATTAATAAGAACATGACACAAACATAATTAAAATATAATACAAGTTTGTGCCGCAAAAAAATTTGTAAACTATAAACAACATTAAAAAGAATGAAGAGCCTTTCCGTATACATAAACAATGTTAACGACAGTTCTAGTAGTTCATTTGTTAGAATAATCGAATTAACTAAGATCTGTATCAGGAGGAGTATATCCAAGGTGACGAGCCATTGATACAATTTGTCCTTTATGATGAAACTCATGTGTCTCTGTATGAGTTAAAAGCCATAGTGGTGTTGTACTCCAAGGTTCTTTTTGCCATTTCACTTCATTTGCTATATTTTCGAGCCAACGGTCATTGTATTCATCTAAAAAACGTAGTACAACCTCATCTACTAACTTAAACCTAGCACGGATTTTCTCGAAATCTGCATGCTCAATTTCATAATCACTAGCAAATGAAAAATCTGCCCGTTTTTGCTTGAATCCGAATGATCCAAGCCAGTACCGATAGCAATCGGCTACATGAATATGCGTCTTTATAATGCTACCGCTCCCGAAATTTGGAACAGTGCTACGTAATTTTTCTAATGGGATTTCTTCCAAAAACGAAAATAGAGTTTCTCTTGTAGAGCTAATAAGATTATATTGTTGTTTTAAAATATGTAACATGTAATTGACACTCCTCTAATATTTACTAAACTAATTGTGTAGTAAATAATTCTATATGTACGAGGGGTGAACCTTTTTATTATTTTTACTAAGCATATTAGATGTTTTTCTTAATCGTTTCTGATAGATTAAACAAGGTAAAACTTTAATGTGTTGAACATTCTTAGTTCATAATAAATGGTACATGAAGAAGGGGAACGATCAAATGAATAGACTAGTTGGCTTAAAACAATTTGAAATAACGCGTGGGGAATTGCTTAAATTTATGGAGACGCTAGACGATAAAACTGTGGATACGCAGCCAGAAGGTTTTAACAATACAATTCGCTGGCATATCGGTCATGTGTTAACGGCAGCAGAAGTTTTCATGTTTGGAAAAGAATTCAAACAATTACCAACTGAATATCCAGGTATGTTTGGGTATGGATCAAGACCGTCTAAATGGAAAACAGAAGGACCATCGTTAGAAGTGTTAACGGCTCAATTAAAAGAACAAGCGAAACGTATTAACGAAATTCCAGCAGAAGCATTTGAAAATAAACTCCCAGAGCCATTCCTAGGATTGGAAACAGTAGGGGAGCTTTACGGTATGATGCTTTATCATGAAGCTGATCATATTGGACAAATGAAGGCGATGGAACGTATTATTAAGGCTCTTTAGTTGTAATTGTATTTAAAAAACGAAAGTACAGATGTTTTGTCAAAATTGAGGTGTAAGTAGTTACAACCTTATTTTTCACAATACAGGTGTAATGTGAAATAATATATAAACAAAAAAAGTAGATAATTTATTATCTACTTTTTTTGTTGTTGAACTTCTTGAAGGATTATGAGTACTTACCATAGTAGGAATAGTTATTACTTAATGGAAAAATATTGAAGAAAATACAGAAATAAGGTTGCGGAATCTATATGGTATATAAGTATAATAGTAGAGAAGAACTAGAAATAGGGGTGAATACTATGATTACATTAGAACAAAAGTTGGAGCAATACACACATACATATGGACAGTTAAAGGGAGAACTAAAATGGAAAACGAGTGATTCTCGAACAGGAATGATGATTGCTGCTATGTATGCAAGTAGTGATAAATTGTTTGATCTCGGACGTTTTTTAGAAATTAGTAGTTATATTAAGAATCAGGTAGGGATGTTTTCATACTTAAAATCTTATCATCGCTTTGTGGTAGCCGCAACTTTAGATATTCACTTTACAGATTATAAGAAAGCTTTTCGGAAGTTTTTAGATTTATATGAACAATTAGTCGCTGGTGGTTTTAGCCGGAGTATATTTACTTATCTCGCAGCATCTGTGCTTTTAACAGAAGAAAATGAACAGCATGGCACGCACATTCAGCGTTCGATGCAAGTATATAAACGTATGAAAGAGGATCATCTTTTTCTTACAGGTACAAATGATTATCCGCTCGCGGTTTTACTAGCAGGACAATTAGAGAATGTAGAAACACTTATGGACCGAGTGGAACGTCTGTATCAGAAACTAGCGAAAGCTGGTTTGCGTAAAGGGAATGATCTTCAGTTTTTAAGTCACATTCTTTCGCTAAAGAAGGATGTCCGTGAAGAAATGTTAGTTGCAACATGCACAAACTTATGGAAGTTGTTAAAACAAGAAAAGGTAAAAGTGAAACAGATGCATTATCCAGCAGTTGGGCTACTAGCGTTACTTGAGGATGGAGAAAAAGAGATTCATTCTATTAAAGCATTGATTGAAAAATTGCAAGGGGAGAAATTATTCCGTTGGCATACAGATGCGAATATCCTTATTGCTATTCAACTGTTCGTAAGTCAGAAAGGTGAGGAAAGTAAAGCTACTAACACAGGTTTACAAACAATGATAGAAGTCCTCATACAGGCACAACAGGCAGCTATGATGGCAACGATTGCCGCTTCATCTGCAGCAACCTCTTCAGCTACTAGTAGTTCATAATGTGTAACTGCTTATGCTCTTGTAATTTATAACTCCTTTGATAAGGACGGTAAAAAAGCCAATCACTCTCTAATGAGTGATTGGCTTTTTTACATAATCAGCATTATTTTTTCGACTCCTTCAAATGTTTGAGTTGTGTAACAATCATAATGCTAATAACAACGAGTAAAAACCATGAGCTAATTTTACTTAAGTGAACGAGATTCCACGCTTCCCGCTGATTTGGATATTGCCATGCTCCGAAAAATGTTGCGATGTTCTCTGCAATCCAAATAAAGAAACCAATAAGGAAAAAGGAGAGAACGAGTGGCATTTTATATGTAACGCCTCGTAATGAAAATTCTACAAATGTCCGAAAGAAAACGATGAATAAAAGTACAGTTAATACCCATCTAAAGTCATATAGAAAATGATGTGTAAAAAAATTAAAGTAAATCATTGCTCCTAGAGGTATTGCAAAAATAGCCCTTGGCCAATGATGCATTTGTAAATGCAATCTTCTCCACGCTTGGCATATGTAACTGGCGACACTTGCATACATAAAACCACTGTAAAGTGGAACTCCAAAAATTTTTGAATACGCCTCTTCCGGATAACTCCATGAACCGAAATGTACTTTATATATTTCTAGTAAAAGCCCGATAAGGTGAAAAACAGTAATTACTTTTAGTTCGTCTTTTGTTTCAAGTCCAGTTTTGTACATAATCCACTGCATAAGAAGACATACGATGAGTATGAAATCATAGCGGTATAACCCTGGGATAGAAATGATTTTTGATAGGGCTAGTGTTAAGAAAATAACGACTGGGAATAAACAGGATAATGCTTGTTCGTAAGTGAAGTGTAGTAGTTGTTTTATATAGAACATTGTGTCACCTTCGATGTTTTTGTTAGAAAACTCAAAATAATGACTAAGTATACTACAATTTAAAAAATAAGCCAGTAGTTTATTTTTCATGTATTTGTAAGTTTTAGAAAGGGATTGTAATAAGTATTTTAATATTTAACGAAGTAAAAAATAGTTTGCTATTTAAAAAAAGTGGGGATATAATATCTAAATGAAAATGATAATTATTATCAGTAATAATTATAAATTAAAAATAATTATAAAAAACAACTCCATATAAAGGATGAAATGAAACATGTTACATAAGTTTGCTGTACATGCTGGCAATAATCGCTGGATACATATTAAGTTCATATGTTTCATGAGCTTAACAATTTTATGTTTAATCGGATCTATATTTTTAGCTATTGCATTCGGTGCAAAGGATATCCATTTGCAAACCGTAGGGGCAGCGGTTTTTGATTATAATCCGAAATTAACACAGCACCAAATTATTTATGAATTAAGGCTCCCAAGGGTAATTGGCGCAGCAGTTGTAGGAGCAGCTTTTGCAGTCGCTGGTGCTGTAATGCAAGGGGTAACACGAAATCCTTTAGCTGATGCAGGTGTGCTTGGTATAAATGCAGGTGCGATGTTTGTAGTAGCACTTAGTTTTGCCTTTTTCCCGCATATGCCGTATTCCTATTTAATGATTGTTTCCTTTATTGGAGCGGTTTTAAGTACAGTACTCATTTTTATTATCGGATCAGCAACATCAGGCGGATTAACACCAATGAGGTTAACGATTGCAGGGGCAGTTATGGCCGCACTTTTGCATTCGTTAAGTTCAGGTGTCGCGATTTATTATGACTTAAGTCAAGATTTAGCTTTTTGGTACGCTGGTGGTGTTGCAGGCGTTAAGTGGGAACACTTGAAATTTCTAGTTCCTATTATTCTCATAACAATTCTTTTTGCTACAGTGATAGGGCGGTCTATTTCACTCATATCAATGGGGGATGACGTCGCTACAAATCTAGGAGTAAAAACGAACCGAACGAGAATACTAGGGATGATTATAGTAGTCATTCTTGCCGGTGTATCTGTTTCAGCTGTTGGTTCCATTGGATTTGTAGGACTTGTTATTCCGCACATCGCTAGAAAATTAGTAGGTGTGAATTATCGGCTTATTATTCCTATGTCAGCATTATTAGGAGCTATGTTATTAGTTTTAGCTGATTTAGGAGCAAGAACAGTAAATCCTCCTAAAGAACTTGCGATAGGGATTATGGTAGCTCTTGTTGGAGTTCCGTTCTTCCTCTATATAGCACGTAAAGTTGGGAGGGAGCTATAAGTGAAGGATCTTTTGAACACAGATAAAAAGAGAGCTATTACTGTAACTACAATTTTTGGTTGTATTAGTATCGCTGTCATTTTAATTAGTTTAAATACAGGGACACTGAGCATAGCGCCACTTAAAGTAATTCAAACACTTTTCGGTTATGGTGATTTTGAGAGCGCAACAGTGCTATACGATTATCGTATGCCAAGAATTATAATCACCATGTTAGCTGGTATTGGCCTTGGGATTTCCGGTGCGATTTTACAAGGATTATCACGTAATGCACTTGCAGACCCTGGTATTTTAGGATTACATTCAGGTGCATCTTTCGGGCTAATTATATTCGTTACTTTCTTTCATTCTATTAATGAGAATGCATCGATTTTAATACCGTTATTTACATTTGGCGGGGGAGCACTAGCTGCATTTTTAATTATTATACTTGCGAGTGATCGATCAAAAGGTTTACTTCCTATTAGACTTATTCTCGTTGGTATTGCTGTTTCAGCTGGCTTTAGTGCGATTTCGTTATTTTTCTCCCTGAAGTTAAATGATGAGACGTATACATTCGCTTCTAGATGGTTAGTTGGTAACGTGTGGGGAAGGGATTGGATTCATGTCCTAGCATTATTACCTTGGATTTTCATCCTAACCCCGTATGCATGGCTAAAATCTAAAACGTTAAATGCATTGTCACTAGGTGATAGTGTGGCAGCAGGACTTGGTGTTTCTGTTCAAAAAGAACGGTTACTTCTTTTAGCTACAGCGGTTGGATTATCTTGCGCGAGTGTATCGATGGCAGGAGGGATTGGGTTCATCGGTTTAGTTGCTCCGCATATTGCAAGAAAGTTAGTAGGTACTGCCTATCAACATTTCCTTCCACTAGCTGGCATTATCGGAATGATTATTTTAGTGCTAGCAGATACGATAGGTCGTTCTATATTCGAGCCAAATTCTATTCCAGCTGGTGTAGTAGTGGCAGCTTTAGGAGCACCGTATTTTCTTTATTTACTTACAAAAACAAAATAAATACTTTAAAGAGGAGAACATATGAAAAAGAAACTTACTATTTTATTTAGCATGGTGTGTATTTTAGTATTAGCAGCATGTGGTCAAACGAAATCTAATGAAGAGGCAACGAAAAAAACTGAAAAAAGTAATGATCCGAAAATCGCTTCTATGTCCATTCACTTAACGAATAATTTACTGGCATTAGGAATTACACCTGTAGGTTCTGTTATTGGAGGAGATTTAAAAGATTTCTTACCGCATGCAAAAGAGCAGTTGAAAGATACGAAGAAACTTGGTGTTGTAACGGATCCGAATATGGAGGCATTACTTCAATTGAAGCCAACTGACATTTATGTGGATGAAAAATACGCGGGAAAAGATTTAGCGAAATACGAAAAAATTGCAAAAACACATTCTTTCAATTTAGATGAAGGTACGTGGAGAGATCAGTTAAAGCAAGTTGGTAAACTTGTAAACCGTGAGAAAGAAGCGGATACATATATTCAAGATTACGAAGAGCAATCAAAACGAGTAAAAAGTTTAATAGATAAAGAATTAGGTAATAACGAAAAAGTAATGGCAATTCGTGTTACTGCAAAAGAATTACGTGTCTTTAGTACGAAAAGACCGATGGGACCGATTTTATTCCAAGACTTAGGATTACAACCTGCAAACGGTGTAGAGAAAATTGATGGAAACCGTCCTTTCGAAGTCATTTCACAAGAAGTATTACCTGACTTTGATGCAGATGCTATTTTCGTTGTTGTAAACAGGGATGATAAAGCAAAATCTGCATTTAAACAACTTCAAGAAACACCAATTTGGAAAAACTTAAAAGCAGTTAAAGGTAAGCACGTATACATTATTAATGACCAACCATGGCTTGACTATTCTGCTTTAGGTAACAAAATGGCAATGGATGAAGCGGAGAAAATGTTTACGACATAAGAAGGATTCGTTGTTAGGAAGACCCTCTAAATTTTGAGGGTCTTTTATTATTGTTAGAATAAATGAAAAATTATACAATGAATGTAATTTAATGCAGAGGAGATGTGCCAATGTCAGCGCTTATTGTAAGTATCCCGTGTATAAGGAAATTTATGGAATAAGGGGATAGATAGGCTAAAATGAGTATCCCCGTTATTAAAAAAGGGGGAGTCTGAAATGACAATGAATCTTTTTCAAAATAAATCGATTAAATTATCAGCTATGAGAGAAGCAGACGCTGAAGTAATGGCTATGTGGCAAGAAGATAGTGAGTATTTAAGAAACGTAGATACAGATGTAGCATTCCCGCAATCAATACAAGAAATAGCGAGTGATGGGCTATTAAAGGGACGGAGATCGAATGGTGTCGCTTTCATGTTAAGGACAGCTCAAGATAATCGCTTAATTGGTTTTGTTGCAATTCATGGCATAGAGTGGAATAACAGAATGGGTTTATTAGCCATTGGTATAGGAGATGCAAATGATAGAGGGAAGGGATATGGAAGAGAAGCGATCCATCTTATCTTAAAATATGCTTTCTATGAATTGAATTTGCACCGTGTTGGTCTTGATGTTATTTCTTATAACAAAGCTGCTATTGAGTTGTATAAAAAAATGGGTTTTCAGATAGAAGGCTGTATGAGAGAAGCAGTGCAAAGAGATGGGAAGTATTTTGATCGTATCATTATGGGGATATTAAGGGATGAATGGATGGAGATGCAAAAATAAAAGTGATGGTAGCAAGGTAATTATTCATACTATGAATAATGGAATAGAAAGGAAAACTAGGTAGGTACTAGTTTTCCTTTTTTATTTTTGGTACTAATGATATGTTTTTATGAATAGTTTGTATCCTGCGAATAAAAGGGCACAACCTAAAGCGAATGTTAACATTACCCCAGTTGAAAGATTAATAGAAGGATTAAAAACTAAAGTCGCTGTTTCGCCAGTTAGGACACTGTGAATATTCACGTAAGTAAATGGGTTGTAAGGAGAAGAGAAACTCTTCATTCCAATAAAAGCTATAATACCTACAAAAGACGTTGTAATACTTAGGCTTTTTAGTAAAAGTGATGAAATATAGTAAAAAGAATATAGAAAAAATGTGAGTACAACAGTTAGTAATAATACTTGTCCGAAGTAATTTTTCAAAGTGATAAAGTGAAATTGATCTTTAATGGGATTTAAACTATTATACTCCCTGCCAAATGGATTAGGCTCTGATCCTTCGTATACAAGGACTGGATAATCAAAATTTCCTATTCCTTTCGTGAAATAGCTACATAACAAAGGAATGAGTAGCATTAGTAAAACGAAAACAAGTGTAGAAAGGAATCCACTAAAATACTTTGTTATAAATAATGATTTTCTTTTAATAGGCAAAGTATAGTAAAAGTGCAAACCACGCTTCTTATTATTCATTTCAGAAGAAATATTATTTCCGAAAATAAAGCATCCTAATAAAATGAGTACTGGTATATAGTAGTACTGGATTATTTGATATAAAAATAAAGAACCAGTTGTACCATAACGCATAGTACTCTTTTCCCATTGTTCTAAGGAACTACCTGTAAATTGATCGTAAATTGTAAATAGGTAGGGGGTATAAATGGTATTTTGAATGAATGGTTCAGCTTTATTTTTTTTCAGTAATAATAATTCTTCCAACGTTGCCCGTGCTGTAAATAAGGAAATATTTTGTTTCTCAATTGCTTGAGGGAAAGAGTTAGAGCCTTTTGAACTCTTAAACATAAATTGTAATTCATTTATATTTTCTTCATATATTTCTTGCCAGTTACCTTGAGAATAGTTCGCGATCCATTTGTTCTTCTTTGAAAGAGATTGCTGAGATTCTTGAATAGCTAATTTATTTTCTATAATTTTTTCAACATCGCCATTCTGTTCAGCTTCAATCTTTTGCAGTTCTAGTTCTTTTAAAGCCTGTTGCGAAATGTTAACGCTATATTGTGCAAATGACAAATTCCCACGCTGGATATCTTTCGCGACAGAATAATTCAAGAAATATAAACTACTAACGAAAAGAATAGAAGTTAATAATGCAATCCATGTTGTTTTTTTCTTGAAATATTTTTTGAATTCAAATTGGAAGAGTTGTTCCATATTACACACCCGGCTTTCGATTCATGCATATGGCACATAGTAAGAGCAAAAATGTACTTCCAATTAACACCACTGCACCTAATGGATAATATTCATTATTATCTAAAATGACGCGATCTATTTGTTGATAGGAAAGGAGAGATAGAAACGGATTAAAGCCGATTTTTGATAAAATGAAACCACTGCTTAAAATAAAAGTGAGAATTAAATATGTAACAAGAGTATTTCTTATCCAAAATCCAATGAGCACTAATAAGGAAATAGCTACAGTGGAATAACATAGACTGTAAGTGAGAGCTGTTTTTAAGTATGTACCTGAACTAATAATAGTTTCTGTTTTTGTGAAAAGCGGGTAATTAAAAATATTACCGGTAGATTTTTCGAATATTGTTGGTAGTATATAAGACAGTGAAAATACTAGTAAAATCCATAGGAGACTAACAACAAGTAAACTGAAAAATTTTATTAAGATATAGTGACTACGAGAAATAGGTAAAGTATAGGTTAACTTAATTGTATGGTCTTCAAATTCTTTCGTAATGACTGTACCTAGTAAGAGTAGTAAAATAAGGAATCCTGGGGCATTAAGTAGTAGTGAAATTACTTTTTTCATAAAAAGTGATGGTTGAATGGAAAGGTCAAGGTCTTCTTTTGGCAAACCTTGTTGTAATAAGTTTTCATTCAGTTGAACTGCTTTTTTCATATCTTTTTCACTAGCTGAGAAAGCTCCTTCTACTTGTTGAAAGCGCATAGCTAAGTCATAAACTTTCATTTCGGTCTGTAATTCATTTTTCCACTTGTTATCTTTGACCTCTTGAATAAGTTGATTTAAATGTTTTGATAGCGGAAGTCCAATCTTTAATCGAGATTCAATTTTTGCGTTAGGTCCTTTTTTTAATGTATCTTGATCTCCTGTAACTTGATTAGAAACTTCTGTTTCATATTTAGAAAATAATTCAATCTTGTTTATTTTGACTACTTCTTGTTTAAGCGCATTATGAAGAAATAACCCGCAGATGATTAGTATAGTAGCAATGATTAAAGTAAAGAGAATATTAGAGTAGAGCATTTTTTTTAGTTCGAATAGAAATATTTTCATTTCGTATCACCACATACATTAAATATCTCTTCATATCTTTTTTCAGAACCGATAACTTCTTTTTGGATATCAATAATATTAATTTTATAAGAATGAAATAGATTAATAAGGTCTTGGATGGTGTGGTGTTCTAATTGGATTTGAAGGCTGTTCTTAGTTAACACTGCTTGTACGTTTTCTTGTAATAAAACGTATTGTGCATGTTTTAAATTTGAAAATAAGAAGTGATAATAAATTTTTTCGTACTTTGTCATATCTTCTTCTATTAATTTACCGTCTTTTAAAAAAAGAATCTTCTTTGTAACACGGTCAATTTCTGACAAGTTATGAGAAGAAAGAATGATTGTTGTATCTTCTTCTACTAAGCGTAATAAAATATTCCTCATTAGTATCGCACTAGTTGGATCCAAGCCATTTAGAGGTTCATCAAGGAACACAAGCTTTGGTTTGTTTAAGATTGCCATTGCTAAGAGAAGGTGTTGTTTCATACCTAAGGAGTAATCTTTAACTTTCCTCTTCGCATAACTTTCCATTCCTACATATTTTACAACTTCATTCATGCGTTCTTTTGAAAGTTTTTGTACATCACAAATGAATGTAAGATGGTCGTAGCCATTTAAATAGTCATATAGTACAGAATTGTCCTGTAAAAAAGAAACGTTTTTAAACACTGAAACATCTTTGTTAGATTTCCCCATCAATTCAATATTCCCGGATGTAGTGGGCAAAAGGTTGGTAACTACATTTAAAAAAGTAGTTTTACCAACACCGTTAGGACCTACTAAAGCCCAAATTCCTGGGGAGTTGATTGTGAGGTTAATTCCATCTAATATTTTATTATGTTTGTAACTTTTGGATAAATTATTGATAGATAGAATAGTCAACTAGAATTCCTCCTTTTTAGTTAATTGGTATAAAATGTAATTGTATCATCAATTATAACTAAAAATTCAAACTTATAAAGAGGTATAGTTATAAATTTTATCTTTTTCTAAATCTCATTCTTAAATCTATTATATGAATAATTTAGAAATGAGACTGTGAAGAAAGGAAAAAGAATACTTGTTGGAGAATTTTTACAATGTGTCGATTAGAGAAAAAGGAGTTATGCAAAATGAATTTAGAAAAGAGTAAACCAGTAAATGAAGAGGTCGCTGAATTAAAGGAATTAATTAAAGAATTACACGGAAGTGTACATCAACTTCAAAGTGAAGTGCAGCAACTAAGGCATGAAAGACCAGTTGTTGAAGTGAGGAAAGGTGTTCAATTATCGCCAGCAATCGTCGGACAAATTGGTGGTATGATTTTAGGTGGATTAGCAATTATTGGTATATTTTGGTGATGAAAAAAAGGTATGCAATTTAGAGCTGCATACCTTTTTCGTTGTCGTTATTTGTCGGTAAGTCGATATTCTCTGTCGAATCGTCGATATACTTAGAAAATCGTTGATATATCCGAAGAAACGATCGATATATTTTAAAAATCGTCGATATAATTTCACACAATACAACTTTTACATTAAATAACGTAAATATATGTAAGCATGTGATAACAATAGCGCAATAATTGTTAACGGTAAACCAATTTTTAAGAAGTCCATATACGAGAAAGCATGTCCTTCACGTTTTGCAATACCAGCAACGACTACGTTTGCGGATGCTCCGATTAATGTTCCGTT
>NZ_QORZ01000025.1:0-133554 GCF_008368785.1 Bacillus sp. AY3-1
CCCATACCGAACACGGAAGTTAAGCTCTCTAGCGCCGATGGTAGTTGGGACCTTGTCCCTGTGAGAGTAGGACGTCGCCAAGCAAAAACCTAAGTCGATTCGACTTAGGTTTTTTTGTGTTTATTTTTATGTATCACCTGTTAAAATTCATAAATTTAGTAATCTTAAAGAATGAAAATGAGGCTATTTAAAGTACTAGCAATGATTTTTTATTTTCTAGGTTTTCCGAGTGTTCCTAAAATAATCTCTATGATAGGAAACATTATTTCTACCACAAGTATATATTTTAAAAAGTGGGATGATATAAATAAGTATTCAATCATTATTGTCTTCCTTATAAATATAATGAATATAAACGATATGCTTTATATTAAAGCATACGAAATAAGTATACAAACCGTTATGTGTACAATAGATCTCTAGAAATATATATTCTAATTTCTTATCCTTCTTGCATATAGTTACAATTATTCTTTTGAATATAACTAAAACACGAACGTTATTGGTAAGTAATAAAAAAACATTCGATTATTTGTTGACATTGTTTATGAAATATTGTTAATATAGCCATAGAAAGAATAATATATAAGACCTCATATAATCGCGGGGATATGGCCTGCAAGTCTCTACCTAACGACCGTTATTCGTTAGACTATGAGGGAAAGTCACTCGGTATTTTTCTATTCACAAGGGATACGTATGCCTGAGTAGAGCGCTTTCTCTCATAGTAAAAGAGAAACTGTTCTATTTCAGGCTTTTTTTATTTGAATCGGGGGGATTCTAATATGAAATCACTAGTTGGAGTCATAATGGGAAGCACGTCAGACTGGGAAACAATGAAATATGCTTGTGACATTTTAGATGAATTAAATATACCGTATGAGAAAAAAGTTGTATCTGCTCATCGGACTCCGGATTATATGTTTGAATATGCAGAGACGGCTCGTGAACGTGGGTTGAAAGTTATTATTGCTGGAGCTGGTGGCGCAGCGCATTTACCAGGAATGGTTGCAGCGAAAACGAATCTTCCTGTAATTGGAGTTCCAGTTCAATCAAAAGCGTTAAACGGCTTAGATTCATTATTATCCATCGTCCAAATGCCAGGAGGGGTTCCAGTTGCAACTGTTGCAATTGGTAAGGCTGGTTCAACAAATGCTGGTTTACTTGCTGCACAAATACTTGGATCATTCCATGATGATATACATGATGCATTAGAATTGAGAAGAGAAGCGATTGAAAAAGATGTGCGCGAAGGTAGTGAGCTAGTATGACGAGAATCATTTTACCTGGAAAAACAATCGGCATTATTGGAGGCGGCCAGCTAGGAAGAATGATGGCATTGGCAGCTAAGGAGATGGGATATAAAATTGCTGTTTTAGATCCTACAAAAAATTCACCATGTGCACAAGTTGCTGATATTGAAATTGTTGCACCATATGACGATTTAAAAGCAATTCAGCATTTAGCGGAGATTAGTGATGTTGTCACATATGAATTTGAGAATATTGATTATAGATGTTTACAATGGCTTGAAAAACATGCTTACTTACCGCAAGGCAGTCAGTTGTTAAGTAAAACACAAAATCGTTTTACAGAAAAGAATGCGATTGAGAAAGCTGGGCTACCAGTAGCAACGTATAGATTAGTTCAAAATCAAGATCAGCTTACTGAAGCAATTACTGAGTTATCATATCCTTCCGTCTTGAAAACGACGACAGGCGGATATGATGGGAAAGGTCAAGTTGTTTTAAGAAGTGAGGCTGACGTTGATAAAGCGCGAGAGCTTGCGAATGCAGCAGAGTGTATTTTAGAGAAATGGGTGCCTTTTGAAAAAGAAGTATCAGTTATTGTGATTCGTAGTGTAAGTGGTGAAACGAAAGTATTTCCGGTAGCGGAAAATATTCATGTAAATAACATTTTGCATGAATCTATCGTTCCAGCTCGCATTACAGAAAAACTTTCTCAAAAAGCAATTGCTTATGCAAAAGTGCTCGCGGATGAACTAGAACTTGTGGGAACACTAGCGGTAGAGATGTTTGCTACAGCTGATGGTGAGATTTATATTAATGAATTAGCACCAAGACCTCACAATTCAGGACACTATACACAGGATGCATGTGAAACGAGTCAATTCGGTCAACATATTCGAGCAATCTGTAATTTACCTCTTGGAGAAACAAATTTGTTAAAACCAGTTGTCATGGTAAACATTTTAGGCGAACATATAGAAGGGGTCCTAAGACAAGTGAATAGATTAACCGGGTGCTATTTACACTTGTATGGAAAAGAAGAAGCAAAAGCGCAGCGAAAAATGGGGCATGTTAATATTTTAAATGATAATATTGAAGTCGCTCTAGAAAAAGCAAAGAGTTTGCATATTTGGGACCATCAAGAACAACTGTTGGAGGGAAAAAGATGATTAGTCGTTATACACGCCCAGAAATGGGTGCAATTTGGACGGAAGAGAACAAATTTAAAGCGTGGTTAGAAGTTGAGATTTTAGCTTGTGAAGCATGGGCTGAGCTTGGCGATATTCCAAAAGAAGATGTTAAAAAAATTCGTGAGCATGCATCATTTGATATTGATCGTATTTATGAAATTGAAAAAGAGACACGTCATGACGTAGTTGCATTCACTCGTGCTGTATCAGAAACACCAACATTAGGTGAGGAACGTAAATGGGTTCATTACGGTTTAACATCTACAGACGTAGTAGATACAGCGTTATCTTACATCTTAAAACAAGCGAATGAAATCATATTAAAAGACTTAGAAAACTTTGTAAGCATTTTAGCTAACAAAGCGAAAGAGCATAAATACACGATCATGATGGGAAGAACACACGGTGTTCATGCAGAACCAACAACATTTGGTTTAAAACTTGGTCTTTGGTATGAAGAAATGAAACGTAACGTAGAGCGTTTCAAACAAGCTGCTGATACAGTTCGCGTTGGTAAATTATCTGGTGCGGTTGGTACATACGCAAATATCGATCCATTCGTAGAAAAGTATGTTTGTGAAAACTTAGGATTAGAAGCAGCACCAATTTCAACACAAACATTGCAACGTGATCGCCATGCTCATTACATGTCAACACTTGCACTAATCGCAACATCTATCGAAAAGATGGCAGTTGAGATTCGTGGTTTACAAAAGAGTGAAACACGTGAAGTTGAAGAAGCTTTCGCAAAAGGCCAAAAAGGTTCTTCTGCAATGCCACATAAACGTAATCCAATTGGATCAGAAAATATGACTGGTTTAGCTCGTGTTATCCGCGGTTATATGATGACAGCTTATGAGAATGTTCCATTATGGCATGAGCGTGATATTTCTCACTCTTCGGCAGAACGCGTAATTTTACCAGATGCTACAATCGCATTAAATTACATGCTAAATCGCTTTGGTAATATCGTTAAAAACTTAACTGTATACCCAGAGAATATGAAACGCAATATGACAAGAACATACGGCTTAATTTATTCTCAGCGTGTAATGCTTACATTAATCGACAAAGGTATGGTACGTGAAGAAGCTTATGATATCGTACAGCCTAAAGCGATGGAAGCTTGGGAAACACAAGTACAATTTAAAGAGCTTGTAGAAGCTGATGAGCGTATTACGAGCAAGTTATCACAAGAAGAAATTAATGAATGCTTCAACTATGAGCATCATATGCAACACGTTGATACAATCTTTGAACGCCTTGGGTTAAACGAAGCGTAAAATTTCATATGGCACAGAATAGAGTCATTCTGTGCCATTCTTTATAAAAACATTATTCACATTTTTCAAACTACAGGGGGCTTGCGAAATGCAAAAGCTAGAATTGCTGTATGAAGGTAAGGCAAAAAGAATTTATCGTACAGAATCAGCAGATATGGTTTGGGTAGAGTACAAAGATAGTGCGACTGCTTTCAATGGGGAGAAAAAAGAGACGATTACAGGAAAAGGTCGTTTGAACAATGAGATTACAACTTTATTGTTCAGAAAGTTACAAGAAGTAGGAATAAAAACACATTTTGTAGAGAAGTTATCTGAAACAGAGCAACTTGTTAAAAAAGTGAGTATTATTCCTCTAGAAGTTGTCACAAGAAATGTAATTGCAGGAAGTCTTTCAAAACGATTAGGAATGGAAGAGGGAACTGTACTTGCAGAACCAATCGTAGAATTTTACTTCAAAGATGATGATTTAGGAGATCCGCTTGTAACGGAAGATCATATTCGTGTATTAAACGTTGCATCACCAGAGCAAGTAAGCGTATTACGAGATATGGCTCTACAAATCAATCAAGTGTTGATTGATCATTTCGCAAGCTGTCGTGTAAGACTAGTAGATTTCAAATTAGAGTTTGGTGTAACAGATGAAGGAGAAATCATTTTAGCAGATGAAATTTCACCAGATACTTGCCGTTTATGGGATGAAACGAGCAATGAAAAATTTGATAAAGACGTATTCCGTCGTGACCTTGGAAATTTAACAGAAGCTTATGAAGAGATTTTAAAACGTTTAGGGGGAATTTCACATGTATAAAGTTAAGGTATATGTAACGTTAAGAGAAAGCGTATTAGATCCACAAGGAACAGCAGTAAAAGGGGCACTTCATAGTCTTTCGTTCACAGAAGTACAAGACGTTCGAATCGGAAAATATATGGAATTAACAATTGATAAATCAGTATCTGACCTTGACGCAAAGGTAAAAGAAATGTGTGAAAAACTATTAACAAACGTTGTAATGGAAGACTTCCGTTATGAAGTTGAGGAGGTTGTCGCACAGTGAAATTTGCAGTCATAGTATTCCCAGGTTCGAACTGTGATGTCGATATGTTCCATGCAATTAAAGATGAGCTTGGTGAAGAAGTAGATTACGTTTGGCACGATAGAGAGAATTTAGATGAATATGATGCAATTTTACTACCTGGTGGATTCTCTTACGGTGACTATTTACGTTGTGGTGCTATTTCTCGCTTTGCTAACGCAATGAAAGCAGTGCAAAAAGCTGCTGAGCAAGGAAAGCCGATTTTAGGTGTATGTAATGGATTCCAGATTCTTGTTGAATCAGGATTACTACCAGGAGCGTTAATGAGAAACGAAAACTTAAAATTTATGTGCCGAACAGTTCAGCTGCGTGTTGAAAATAATGAAACGATGTTTACATCACAATATGAAAAAGATGAAGTAATCAATATTCCAATCGCGCATGGTGAGGGGAATTACTATTGTGATGAAGAGACTCTTAAACAATTAGAAGAGAATAATCAAATCGCATTCCGTTACGTAGAAAATCCGAATGGAAGCGTTTCAGATATTGCTGGTATTGTAAATGAAAAAGGAAATGTACTTGGTATGATGCCACACCCAGAGCGTGCTGTAGATGAATTACTTGGCGGTGCTGAAGGGTTAAAAGTCTTTCAATCTATCTTAAAACAGTGGAGGGAAACATATGTCGTTAATGCTTGAGCCAAATCCAACACAAATTAAAGAAGAGCGCATATATGCGGAAATGGGGCTAACAGACGAAGAGTTTGCCATGGTTGAAAAGATTTTAGGCCGTCTGCCAAATTATACAGAAACAGGATTATTCTCTGTTATGTGGTCTGAACATTGCAGTTATAAAAATTCAAAACCAGTACTTCGAAAATTCCCAACAACAGGTGAGCGCGTTCTGCAAGGACCTGGGGAAGGTGCTGGAATTGTAGATATCGGTGATAATCAAGCGGTTGTATTTAAAATGGAAAGTCATAACCATCCTTCTGCTATTGAACCATATCAAGGAGCAGCAACAGGCGTTGGTGGTATTATCCGTGACGTATTCTCTATGGGAGCACGCCCGGTAGCTCTATTAAACTCACTTCGCTTCGGTGAATTACAGTCACCACGTGTGAAATATTTATTCGAAGAAGTAGTGGCAGGGATTGCAGGATACGGTAACTGTATCGGCATTCCGACTGTTGGTGGCGAAGTACAGTTTGATCCATGTTATGAAGGAAATCCACTTGTAAATGCAATGTGCGTAGGCTTAATTAATCATGAAGATATTAAAAAGGGGCAAGCGCACGGTGCTGGAAATACAGTAATGTACGTAGGGGCATCAACTGGTCGTGACGGTATTCACGGTGCAACATTCGCATCTGAAGAGTTATCTGAAAGCTCAGAAGCGAAGCGTCCAGCAGTTCAAGTAGGAGATCCATTTATGGAGAAACTTCTTATTGAAGCTTGCTTAGAACTTATTCAGTCGGATGCACTTGTTGGAATTCAAGATATGGGTGCAGCTGGTTTAACATCATCTTCTGCAGAAATGGCAAGTAAAGCAGGTATGGGTATTGAAATGTACTTAGATGATGTACCACAGCGTGAAACAGGAATGACACCATATGAAATGATGCTATCTGAATCACAAGAACGTATGCTAATCGTTGTGAAAAAGGGTAGAGAGCAAGAAATAGTAGATTTATTTGAGAAGTATGGTCTTGCAGCCGTTACGATGGGGAAAGTAACGGAAGACAAAATGCTTCGCTTATTCCATAAAGGTGAAAAGGTAGCTGAAGTTCCAGCAGATGCTCTTGCAGAAGAAGCACCAATTTATCATAAGCCATCAAAAGAAGCAGCATACTTTGCTGAATTCCAGGCAATGAAAATGGAAACACCAAAAGTAGAAAATTATAAAGAAACGTTATTCGCTCTATTACAACAACCGACGATTGCAAGTAAAGAGTGGGTTTATGATCAATATGATTATCAAGTTCGCACAAGCACAGTTGTTACACCAGGTTCAGATGCAGCAGTTGTACGTGTACGCGGTACAGAAAAAGGATTAGCAATGACGACAGATTGTAACTCTCGCTACATTTATTTAGATCCAGAAGTGGGCGGTAAAATTGCAGTAGCAGAGGCAGCACGTAATATCGTATGTTCTGGGGGAGAGCCACTTGCAATTACAGATTGCTTAAACTTCGGTAATCCAGAAAAACCAGAAATCTTCTGGCAAATTGAGAAATCAGTAGATGGTATGAGTGAAGCTTGTCGTACATTACAAACGCCAGTTATCGGCGGAAACGTATCAATGTATAACGAACGTAGTGGTGAAGCTGTATATCCAACACCGACAGTTGGGATGGTTGGACTTGTACACGATTTAAAACATGTAACAACACAAGAGTTCAAGCAAGCTGGCGATTTAGTTTATGTAATTGGAGAGACGAAAGCTGAGTTTGGTGGAAGTGAATTACAGAAAATGATTCACGGCAAAATTTTCGGTCAATCACCAAGCATCGATCTAGATGTAGAATTAAAGCGCCAAAAACAAGTATTAGAAGCAATTCAAGCTGGCCTTGTTCAATCTGCTCATGATGTTGCAGAAGGTGGTTTAGCAGTTGCAATTACTGAAAGTGCAATTGGTGCAAAAGGTTTAGGTGCTACTGTGAAATTAGACGGAGAAGCAACAACGGCATTATTTGCTGAATCACAATCTCGCTTCGTTATAACTGTAAAACGTGAAAATAAAGAAGCGTTCGAGACGGCGGTAGAAGCAATTCAAGTTGGAGAAGTGACAAATACAAATGAAGTAACAATTCATAATGAAGAAAATGAAGTATTACTTACAGCAAATGTAGATGAAATGAGAAAGGCTTGGAAAGGGGCAATCCCATGCTTGCTGAAATAAAGGGGTTAAATGAAGAATGTGGCGTTTTCGGAATTTGGGGGCATGAAAATGCAGCACAAGTTTCGTACTACGGATTGCATAGTTTACAGCACCGTGGACAAGAAGGCGCAGGCATCGTCGTAAATAATGGTGAGAAAATCGTCGGTCACAAGGGGTTAGGTTTAATATCGGAAGTATTTTCAAGAGGTGAACTAGAAGGCTTAAACGGAAAATCAGCAATTGGACATGTACGATATGCGACAGCTGGTGGAAGTGAAGTTGCTAACGTTCAACCATTATTATTCCGTTTTTCTGATCATAGTATGGCGTTAGCTCATAACGGAAATTTAATTAACGCAAAGATGCTTCGTCGTGAATTAGAGGCAGAGGGAAGTATTTTCCAAACAAGTTCAGATACAGAGGTACTTTTACATCTCATTAAACGTAGTACGAAAGATACTTTAATTGAAAGTGTAAAAGAGGCCCTAAATAAAGTGAAAGGTGCGTTTGCATATCTTTTACTAACTGGAAATGAAATGATCGTTGCGCTAGATCCGAATGGATTCCGCCCTCTTTCAATTGGAAAGATGGGAGATGCTTACGTTGTAGCATCAGAAACATGTGCTTTTGATGTAGTAGGTGCAACATACATTCGTGATGTAGAACCAGGTGAATTACTTATCATCAATGATGAAGGAATTCATGTAGATCGTTTTACAAATGAAGTAGATCATGCAATTTGTAGTATGGAGTACATTTACTTTGCACGTCCGGATTCTAATATTGCAGGTATTAACGTCCATGCAGCACGTAAAAACATGGGAAAACGTTTGGCGGCAGAAGCTCCTATTGAAGCTGATGTTGTTACTGGTGTACCAGACTCTAGTATTTCAGCGGCAATTGGTTATGCGGAGGCGACAGGAATTCCATATGAGTTAGGATTAATTAAAAATCGTTACGTTGGACGTACGTTTATTCAACCCTCTCAAGAACTGCGTGAGCAAGGGGTTAAGATGAAGCTTTCAGCAGTAAGAGGCGTAGTTGAAGGAAAACGAGTTGTGATGATTGACGATTCTATCGTAAGAGGAACGACGAGTAAACGAATTGTTCGTATGCTTCGCGAGGCTGGAGCGACAGAAGTCCATGTAAGAATTGCTTCACCACCTCTTAAGTATCCATGTTTCTATGGCATTGATATTCAAACGAGAAAAGAATTAATCGCAGCAAATAATTCAATAGAAGAAATCCGTCAAATCATCGGAGCAGATTCTTTAACATTTTTAAGTGAAGATGGATTAGTAGATGCAATTGGACGTCCATATGAAGGGAAATACGGCGGTCTATGTATGGCGTACTTCAATGGAGATTATCCGACAGCTCTTTATGATTATGAGCAAGAGCTTTTAGAAAGTATGAAATAAGAAGAAAAAAGCTTCTACTTCTTTTGATGTAGAAGCTAGCTTCTTTCTTAAAACGGCCAGCCCTGGATAGGGAGAAATTAAAAGACGAGGTGTAAATAACGATGGCGAATGCATATAAGCAAGCAGGAGTAGATATTGAAGCTGGATATGAAGCGGTATCTCGCATGAAAAAACACGTACAAACAACAATGAGAAAAGAAGTACTAGGCGGTCTAGGCGGTTTTGGAGGTATGTTTGATCTATCAAAATTTGCATTAGAAGAACCTGTATTAGTATCTGGAACAGATGGCGTGGGAACGAAATTGATGCTCGCTTTTATGGCAGATAAACATGACACAATAGGTATTGATGCAGTAGCAATGTGTGTAAATGATATTGTTGTCCAAGGAGCAGAGCCGCTTTTCTTCCTTGATTATATTGCTTGTGGTAAAGCTGAACCTAGTAAAATTGAAAACATCGTCAAAGGTATATCAGAGGGCTGTCGCCAAGCTGGTTGTGCATTAATTGGTGGAGAAACAGCTGAAATGCCAGGAATGTATTCTACGGAAGAATACGATTTAGCTGGTTTTACAGTTGGAATTGTTGATAAAAAGAAAATTGTAACAGGTGAAAAAATTGAAGCTGGTCAAGTATTAATTGGCTTAGCATCTAGCGGTATTCATAGTAATGGTTATTCTTTAGTACGAAAAGTATTACTAGAAGATGGAGAACTATCTTTAGATCGCATTTACGGACGCTTAGAACTACCTCTTGGTGAAGAATTATTAAAACCAACGAAAATTTATGTCAAACCTATTTTAGAACTATTGAAGAAATATGAAGTATACGGTATGGCGCATATTACAGGTGGCGGATTCATTGAAAATATTCCACGTATGTTACCAGAAGGAATCGGTGCAGAAATTGAATTAGGATCTTGGAAAATTCAACCGATCTTCAGTTTACTTCAAGAAGTGGGAAAACTAGAAGAGAAAGAAATGTTCAATATTTTTAACATGGGTATTGGTATGGTAGTAGCAGTGAAGGAAGAAGAGGCAAAAGATATTGTTCGTCTTCTTGAAGAGCAAGGAGAAACAGCTCGTATTATTGGACGTACTTTACAAGGGACTGGCGTTACCTTCAATGGGGGCAAAGCACTATGAGTAGATTAGCAGTTTTTGCTTCTGGAAGCGGCTCTAACTTTCAATCTCTCATCAATGCGGTGGAAGAAAATAGATTAGACGCAGATATTAGTTTATTAGTATGTGATAAACCAGAAGCACGTGCTGTTGGACGGGCACATTATCATCATATTCCATGTTTCGCTTTTTCAGCGAAAGCATATGAGTCAAAAGAAGCATTTGAAAAAGAAATATTAAAGAAGCTAGAAGAGTATGAAATTGATTATGTTATTTTAGCTGGATATATGCGTTTAATTGGACCGACTCTACTAGAAGCTTACGGCGGGAGGATTATTAATATTCATCCATCGCTATTACCGAGTTTTCCAGGGAAAGATGCTGTTGGTCAAGCGTTAGAAGCAGGTGTGAAAGTAACTGGAGTAACGATTCATTATGTAGATGCAGGTATGGATACAGGGCCAATTATTGCGCAAGAAGCAGTGGTTGTTTCTGAAGGGGATACGAGGGAAAGCTTACAAAAGAAAATTCAACAAGTTGAACATAAATTATACGTAAATACAGTGAATCAAATTGTTCAATCTGTGAAAGAACCAACTGTTAACTAACATACAACCAGGGGTGAAGGATAAATGAAAAAGCGTGCATTAGTAAGTGTTTCAGATAAAACAGGAGTAGTAGAATTTGTTAAAGGTTTACTAGAACAAGGGATCGAAGTTATCTCAACAGGTGGTACGAAAAAATTACTAGAAGAAAATGGCTTACAAGTAATTGGTATTTCTGAAGTAACTGGGTTCCCGGAAATTATGGATGGCCGCGTAAAAACATTACATCCAAACATTCATGGTGGTCTATTAGCAGTTCGCGATAATGAAACGCATGTAGCGCAAATGAATGAGTTAGGTATGCAGCCAATTGATTTTGTTGTTGTTAACTTATACCCATTCAAAGAAACAATCGCTAAGCCTGATGTAACATTTGCTGATGCAATTGAAAATATTGATATCGGTGGTCCAACAATGATTCGCTCTGCTGCGAAAAATCATAAATTTGTATCGGTAATTGTAGATCCAGTAGATTACGATGTTGTATTAGCAGAACTGAAAGAGAACGGTGAAGTAAAAGAAGAAACGAAACGTAAATTAGCAGCGAAAGTATTCCGTCATACAGCGGCATATGATGCGTTAATCTCTAACTACTTAACAGAGCAAATGGGTGAAGAAAGCCCAGAAACATTAACAGTGACATTTGAGAAAAAACAAGATTTACGCTATGGAGAAAATCCACATCAAAAAGCAACATTCTATAAAGCACCATTCGCTGTAACTTCTTCTGTTGCATACGCAGAACAATTACACGGTAAAGAATTATCTTACAACAATATTAACGATGCAGATGCAGCACTTAGTATTGTAAAAGAATTTACAGAGCCAGCAGTAGTAGCAGTAAAACATATGAATCCATGTGGTGTTGGAGTGGGTACTGATATTCATGAAGCATACACACGCGCTTATGAAGCAGATCCAGTATCAATCTTTGGTGGAATTATTGCAGCAAATCGTGAAATTGATAAAGCTACAGCAGAAAAGTTACACGAAATTTTCTTAGAAATCATTATTGCACCTTCTTTCTCAAAAGAAGCTTTAGAAGTATTGCAAAGTAAGAAAAACTTACGTCTACTAACTGTAAATATTGAAAAAGCGACAAGTGCAAGCAAAAAACTAACTTCTGTACAAGGTGGTCTTCTCGTTCAAGAGGAAGATACGTTATCATTAGATGAAAGTACAATTTCAATTCCGACAAAACGTGAACCATCAGAGCAAGAGTGGAAAGATTTAAAACTAGCTTGGAAAGTTGTAAAACATGTGAAATCAAACGCAATTGTTTTAGCGAATGATAACATGACAGTTGGTGTAGGTGCAGGACAGATGAATCGTGTAGGTTCTGCAAAAATCGCAATTACACAAGCTAGTGAAAAAGCACAAGGTAGCGCACTTGCATCTGATGCTTTCTTCCCAATGCCAGATACAGTAGAAGAAGCAGCAAAAGCAGGGATTACAGCAATCATTCAACCAGGCGGATCAATCCGTGACGAAGATTCTATTAAAGTGGCAGATAAGTATGGGATTACGATGGTGTTCACTGGCGTACGTCATTTCAAACACTAATAGAGTAATTGTAGAAAAAAACAAACTAGGAGCAGAGCTTCTAGTTTGTACTTATTTAATTATTGGGGGATGAAATATGAATGTTTTAGTAATTGGCCGCGGTGGGCGTGAGCATGCTTTAGCTTGGAAGTTTGCGCAATCTGAAAAGGTGGAAAAGGTATATGTAGCACCGGGTAATGAAGGTATGCGCGATGTTGCAATACCAGTTGATATTGATGAAAATGATTTTGACGCATTAGTTTTATTTGCTAAAGAGAATAATGTTGGATTAACTTTCGTTGGACCAGAAATTCCGCTTATGAATGGAATTGTTGATCGCTTTAAAGAAGAGGGACTTCGTGTGTTTGGCCCAAATAAAGCGGCTGCTGTTATTGAAGGTAGTAAGGCTTTTACGAAAGAATTGATGAAAAAATATGATATTCCAACTGCGGCATATGAAACTTTTACAGACTATGAAGAAGCAGTACAGTATATTCAAAAAGTTGGTGCGCCAATCGTTATTAAAGCTGACGGCCTAGCTGCTGGTAAAGGTGTAACGGTAGCAATGACGCTTGAAGAGGCATTACAAGCTGTGAAAGAAATGCTACAAGATGTGAAGTTCGGCGAAGCGAGCAAGAAGGTCGTTATTGAAGAGTTTTTAGATGGACAAGAATTTTCATTAATGGCATTTGTAAATGGAACAACTGTGCATCCGATGGTAATTGCGCAAGATCATAAACGAGCTTTTGATGGTGATAAAGGTCCAAATACAGGCGGAATGGGTGCGTATTCTCCAGTACCACAAATTCCGGAATCAGCAGTTCAAGAGGCGATAAAAACAGTATTACATCCAACTGCTAAAGCGATGATTGCAGAAAATCGATCGTTTACAGGGATTTTATATGCGGGACTTATTTTAACAAATGATGGCCCAAAGGTAATTGAATTTAATGCACGCTTTGGTGATCCTGAAACGGAAGTAGTATTACCTCGCTTAGAAAATGATTTAGTTGATGTATGTAACGCTGTATTAGATGAAAGTGAATTAACGTTACAGTGGTCAGAGGAAGCGGTAATTGGTGTTGTACTTGCTTCGAAAGGATATCCGGAAGCATATAAAAAAGGTGACATTATTAAAGGATTAGATGCACTGAAAGATGTAATTGTTTTCCATTCAGGTACAGCGATGAAGCACGGTGACTTTGTAACAAATGGTGGCCGTGTACTATTTGTTGCTTGCAAGGCGAATAGTTTACAAGAAGCGAAAGACAAAGTATATAAAGAAATCGGTAAAATTGAGAGTGATGGCCTATTTTACCGAAGTGATATAGGATATCGTGCAATTGGGCATGAGATGACGAGAAGCTAATATGTAAAAATCCCGCTGATTTCTCAGCGGGATTTTTTATGCGTCTTTATCTTTTTTCAATTTTCCTTTTTGCTTTGCCATTTCTCGAAGTAAATACTCGATGTGTGCATTGACGCTACGAAACTCATCATTCGCCCATTTTTCGATGACTGCGTGTAATTCAGGATCAATACGTAATGGAAAGCTTTTCTTTTTAGCCATAATGATTTACAACCTTTTAATATAGACTTCCTGTATTAATAACTGGTTGCGCACCTTTATCTGAAACGATGGCAACTAATAAGTTGTTCACCATATTTGCTTTACGCTCGTCATCTAATTCAAGTACGCCTTCCTCATCTAACATATGGATTGAATCTTTCGCCATCTTCACAGCACCTTCAACAATCTCTTTTCTAGCAGCTAATACTGCTTTTGCTTGTTGACGTTGTAGCATTGCATGGGCAATTTCTGTTGCGTAAGCTAAATGTGTTAAACGAGTTTCTAATACTTCTACGCCAGCGATTTCAAGGCGCGCTTCTAACTCACGTTTTAATTCTTCAGAGATTTCTTCAGTGTTTCCGCGTAACGTGATGCAAGTTTCATCTTGGAAATTGTCATAAGGATATTTTGTTGCGACGTGGCGGATTGCTGTTTCACTTTGAATTTCTACAAATCGATCGTAATGTTCAACACCGAACATTGCTTTTGCAGAATCAACAACTTTATATACGATAACGGCTGCAATTTCAATTGGATTTCCCTCAACATCGTTGACTTTTAACTTCTTACTATTAAAGTTTTCAACACGTAACGATACAGTTTGACGGAATGCGAATGGAATTGTTAAAAATAAACCGTTTTGACGAATTGTTCCTAAATAATTACCGAAAAACGTAATGACTTTTGCTTGGTTTGGTTGAACAATACCAATACCTGTAGCAAGAACTGCGGCTAAAATAATAGTTAATGCCGCTCCTATGAAAATTTCTTGTACAAGGAAAAATACACCGATAGCGGCTAAAATTAAAATCCCGATAATACCGAGAAAACCATTTACATAAAAAACTTGTTTTTCTTTCATATGATCGCCTCCTGATATATAAATGATATCACTTTTATATCATTTTATGCAAGGGCTTTACACCTAATTTTCTGAAATTAATGATTAAGTATCTCTTATGTATATTTTGAAGTTTGAAACGAGAATGTACGTTCTGTTTTATGGTAAAATAAAGAAGACTTAACCGCCCACTGCAGCAGCTAAGTCCCTTTGAGAGCATCTTGCATCGTGACAAATGATTCAAAGCGGTTTTGCCAGGATTATATCTTCAATCGCTGACTCAATCTCTTTGTCAGAAGTGTCATAACTTCCATTTGACTTTGGCTTGTCGTGATTGGAAGTTTGGTTCACTTCTTCTTTAGCATGTCCCTTTTCAGCGACATTCATGCTAGGCATTTTAAATGCCCCCATATTCATGTATTTTCCGAATTTCCACATTTCAACAACAGGGCAGAAACGAACAATTCCCTCTGCAATTTTCATTGCACCAATCCATAGCAAGACGTTAGACCAAGTGCACCACGGCTTGCGTACAAGTTTAGCGCTACTACAGCCGAAGAGGATAAGTCCGAGCGTAATTCGAATTAGGGCATTTATTGTACCGATGTTTTGCTTCATTAGAAAAACACTCCTTTTTATGAAAGTTGAAATAGATAATACTATTTCTCTTATTAGTATCCCTTGTGATTTTTGGGATATGTAATCCAACATTTGACGTTGAAAAAGATGTTGGAATGTGCGTGTGTGTAAGTAGCTTTTTTTGTTATAATGAAAGAATGCACAAAAGGAAATTCAAAGTTAAATCCTCTCGTTTGAAAAACTATGGAAGAGGGAATTCCAAACTTAATTCTCCGTTTTAAACAAATATTTAAGATGAAGTTAAAAAAATCCTGATGAAAATAAACTGTTATTTTGAACAGAAATATATATAACTAGAGAAAAGAAAGGGTGTTTTCATGTACGATATTTCCGGGTGGAAACATGTATTTAAGCTTGATCCAAATAAGGAGTTAAGTGACGAACATTTAGAAATGATTTGTGAGTCTGGAACAGATGCTGTTATTGTAGGCGGAAGTGATGGAGTTACAATTGATAATGTATTACACATGCTAGTTAGCATTCGTAGATATGCAGTTCCTTGTGTGTTAGAGGTTTCTGATGTGGAAGCAATTACACCAGGATTTGATTTTTATTATATCCCAAGCGTTTTAAATAGCCGAAAGGTAGAATGGGTAACAGGTGTTCATCATGAGGCTTTGAAAGAATTTGGGGATATTATGGACTGGGACGAAATTTTCATGGAAGGGTATTGTGTTTTAAATCCGGAAGCGAAAGTAGCTCAGCTTACAGATGCGAAATGTGATGTAACAGAAGATGATGTAATTGCATACGCGCGTTTAGCAGACAAGCTATTACGTTTACCGATATTTTATTTAGAATATAGCGGTACGTATGGAGACGTTGAACTTGTTAAAAATGTAAAAGCAGAATTAAAACAAGCGAAGTTATATTATGGCGGCGGTATTTCTAATGCTGAACAAGCGAAGGAAATGGCACAATACGCTGATACAGTAGTTGTTGGAAATATTATTTATGATGATATAAAATCCGCGTTAAAAACAGTTAAAGCAGTAAAAGGAGAGTAGGTGCAGGCGTATATGAGTAAGACAGATAAGTTATTAAATGGTTTAAATCCGCAGCAACAAAAAGCAGTACAAACAACGAACGGACCACTTCTATTAATGGCAGGTGCAGGTAGTGGTAAAACACGTGTGTTAACACATCGTATTGCGTATTTACTTGGTGAAAAAGGTGTAGCGCCATGGAATGTACTAGCTATTACCTTTACAAATAAAGCGGCTCGTGAAATGCGCGAGCGTATTGATACACTTGTCGGACCAGAAGCAGAAGATATTTGGATTTCTACGTTCCACTCTATGTGTGTACGTATTTTACGACGTGATATCGATCGTATTGGTATTAATCGTAACTTTACAATCTTAGATTCAGGCGATCAGTTAACTGTAGTCAAAAAAATTATGAAAGAGCGCAATATTGATCCGAAGAAATTTGAGCCACGCTCTATTTTAGCTGGTATTAGTAATGCGAAAAATGAATTGTTATCTGCAGATAAATATGCGAAAAAAATTACAATCGCTGATCCATATGAAAAATTAACGAGCGATGTATATACAGAATATCAAAAACGTCTTCTGAAAAATAACTCATTAGACTTTGATGATTTAATTATGACAACGATTCAGCTATTTGAACGTGTTCCAGAAGTACTAGAGTTTTATCAGCGTAAGTTCCAATATATTCACGTGGATGAGTATCAAGATACGAATAAAGCACAGTACCTTCTTGTAAAACATTTAGCAGCACGTTTTAAAAATTTATGTGTTGTAGGTGACTCAGATCAGTCTATTTACCGCTGGCGCGGGGCTGACATTTCTAACATTTTGTCATTCGAAAAAGACTATGAGAATGCGCAAGTTATTCTGTTAGAACAAAACTATCGTTCGTCACAAAATATTTTAAATGCAGCAAATGCTGTTATTGAAAAAAATTCAAACCGTAAACCGAAAAAATTATGGACAGACAATCAAGTTGGAAGCAAAATCTCATATTACCGTGCTGCGACGGAAAAAGACGAAGCATATTTTGTTGCGAAAAAAATTCGTGACGATATTCAAATGGGAAAAAGAAAATATACTGATTTTGCAGTGTTATATCGTACAAATGCCCAGTCTCGTATGGTCGAGGAGATTTTCCTGAAATCTAATATTCCTTACAAAATTGTCGGCGGTACGAAGTTCTACGATCGTAAAGAGATTAAAGATATTTTGGCGTATTTACGTTTAATTGGGAATCCAGATGATGAGATTAGTTTCGCACGTATTATTAACATGCCAAAGCGCGGAATTGGTGCGACTTCTATCGATAAAATTATTAATTACGGTGTACAAAATGGAATTTCATTGACTGCTGTATTCGATGAGATTGAGCATGTTGGAGTAAGTGCAAAAATTACAAAGGCAGTAAAAGAATTCGCAGGTTTATTACACAACTGGGTAAATATGCAAGAGTATTTATCTGTTACAGAATTGGTAGAAGAAGTTATTGAAAAAACAGGCTATCGCGATATGTTGAAAAACGAGCGTACTTTAGAAGCAGAAGGTCGTTTAGAGAACTTAGATGAGTTTTTATCTGTTACGCAAACATTTGAATCTCAAAGCGAAGATAAGAGTCTTGTTGCATTCTTAACAGACTTAGCGCTTGTTGCTGATATTGATCGTGTCGATGAAGATCCAACTGCTGGTGAGGAAGTTATTTTAATGACGATGCACTCAGCGAAAGGATTAGAATTCCCAGTTGTCTTTATTGTTGGTTTAGAGGAAGGAATATTCCCGCATACTCGTTCTCTAATGGAAGAAGATGAAATGCAGGAAGAGCGTCGCCTTGCTTATGTAGGTATTACTCGTGCAGAAGAAGAGTTATATTTATCTAACGCACAAATGCGTACTTTATTTGGTAGAACAAGTATGAACGCTGCCTCTCGATTTATTACAGAAATTCCGGCAGAGCTAGTAGAATCGTTAAATGAAACAGCGCCAAAGCGTGAAACTTCGTTTGGTGCAAAAGGAAGAACGACAAGTACAAGTAGAATGACAACTACAACCACAACACGCTCTCGTTCAGCTTTCGCGCGTCCTGCAGCTAAGACGACAGGTGGCGAGCAAATTGGCTGGGCAGTAGGCGATAAAGCTTCCCACCAAAAATGGGGAGTCGGTACAGTTGTCAGTGTAAAAGGTGAAGGTGATGCAAAAGAATTAGATATTGCGTTCCCAAGCCCGATTGGTGTTAAACGTTTGTTAGCAAAATTTGCACCTGTGACGAAACAATAGGAAAGGAATGAGGGTATGTCAAAAGAGATAGCAAAACAACGTATAGAAGAACTGCGTGATTTGTTAAATACATTTAACTATCAGTATCACGTATTAGACAATCCTTCTGTTTCTGATGCGGAGTATGACCGTAATATGCAGGAGCTTATAAAATTAGAAGCAGAGAATCCAGAGTTTATGAGTGAAGACTCCCCCTCCATTCGCGTTGGGGGAACGGTTCTTGATATATTTGAAAAAGTAACACATAAGTCACCGATGTTAAGTTTAGGAAATGCATTTAACGAAGGAGATTTACGTGATTTCGACCGACGAGTACGCCAAGGAATTGATGATGCGAATGTAAGATATATATGCGAATTAAAAATTGACGGACTTGCTGTTTCACTTCATTATGAAAAAGGACGCTTCATTCAAGGGGCAACGCGTGGTGATGGTGTAACAGGGGAAGATATTACCCAAAATTTAAAAACAATTAAAGCGATCCCGCTCCGTTTAAATGAAGAAGTAACGTTAGAAGCACGAGGCGAAGCTTATATGCCGAAGCGTTCATTCGTTAAGTTAAATGAAGAAAAAGAGCAAAATGGTGAAGATGTATTTGCGAATCCGCGTAATGCGGCAGCAGGTTCAATACGCCAACTTGATCCCAAAATTGCAGCGAAACGTAACTTATCTATGTTTGTGTACGGTCTTGCGAATGTAGAAGAAAAAACAATTCCATCACATAGTGAATCGCTTGATTTCTTAGGTGAACTTGGATTCAAAACAAATCCAAATCGTCGTACATGTGAAACAATCGAAGAAGTTATAGCTTATGTAGAAGAATGGCAAGAAAAACGTCCGCATCTTGATTACGAGATCGATGGAATCGTTATAAAAGTAGATGATGTTGCTCTTCAAGAAAGTTTAGGAACTACAGCAAAGAGTCCAAGATGGGCGATTGCTTATAAATTCCCGGCTGAAGAAGTTGTAACAAGATTAACAGGCATTGAATTAAGTGTTGGTCGCACAGGGGTTGTAACACCGACTGCAGAGCTAGAGGCAGTGCGAGTGGCTGGTACTATCGTTCGTCGTGCCTCTTTACATAACGAAGATTTAATTCGTGAAAAAGACATTCGAATTGGTGACTATGTTGTTGTGAAGAAGGCCGGAGATATTATTCCTGAAGTTGTGAACGTTATTTTTGATAAGCGTACTGGTGAGGAAGAAGAATATCATATGCCAACGCATTGCCCAGCATGTGAGAGTGAACTAGTTCGTTTAGAAGAAGAGGTAGCACTTCGCTGTATAAATCCAACCTGTCCGGCTCAAATTCGAGAAGGATTAATCCATTTCGTTTCAAGAAATGCAATGAATATTGATGGACTTGGAGAACGTGTCATTACACAACTCTTTGATGCTGATTATATTCGTACATTCGCTGATTTATATTCGTTGACGAAAGAGCAATTATTACAGCTAGAACGATTCGGTGAAAAATCAGCAACGAATTTAGTACAAGCAATTGAGAATTCTAAGGACAACTCATTAGAACGATTATTATTTGGTCTTGGTATTCGCCATGTTGGAGCGAAAGCAGCACGTACATTTGCAGAGCATTTCGAAACGATGGATGCGCTTGTGAAAGCAACGGAAGAAGAACTAAAAGCAATTAATGAAATTGGTGAAAAAATGGCTCAATCCGTCGTGACGTATTTTGATAATGAAGACGTATTAGAGCTATTACAACAATTTAAAGAGTATGGCGTGAATATGGCATACAAAGGCATAAAAATTGCTGATTTACAAAATGTTGAGTCGTACTTCGCAGGAAAAACTGTCGTTTTAACAGGGAAATTAGAAGTTATGGGACGTAGTGAAGCGAAGAAAAAGATTGAGGCATTAGGTGGAAAAGTAACAGGAAGTGTTAGTAAAAGTACGGATTTAGTTGTTGCAGGTGAAGCAGCAGGTTCGAAATTAGCACAAGCAGAGAAGCATAATGTTGAGGTTTGGAATGAAGAGAGGTTCTTACAAGAGCTAAATAAGTAAGAGGTGCAAACTTACCATGAAAAAAATAGCATTAGCGGTATTAAGCCTTGGCCTACTCGTAAGTGGGTGTAGTGCAGGTGCCGATAAAGATGAAAAAGTGGTTGAGAAATCGGGGAAAGCAAAAGAGAAAGCAATCGTTCCGAAGTACGCTATTTCGGATGAATACTATAAGGCGACTATTCCATTTCAAGCAGGAGCTGCACGTGGTTTAGTTGTACAAGGAGTAAGTAATCGTCTTGATATAGATGAATTTGAAACAGGATTAATGCGTATTGCAAAAGAATCCTTTAGTACGAAAGATCATTTCTTTAAAGGTGGAAGTACTCTAGATACTCAAAATGTGCAGATGCTTGTTAAAAGAAAGCGTACAGATGCTGAACAAAAGGAACTAGAGGACAAATTAAAAAAAGATGCAGTTAAATTTCCAAACATTGGGTTAAACCCAGCGTTAGGTGGAGGATCTGAATCATTAGAGGAAAAGAATAAAAAAAATCCAATATATATTTCAAATATTTTAGAGCATGATTATTATGTGAAAAAAGGCGAATCAGATGAGCGCCAAGGCATTGTAATTGGTTTAGCGATGAACTCGGTTCATTATTACGAGGAAGAGCATGGTTATCCGCGTGAGGCTAAAATTGAGCAAGAAAAAATGGTAGCTGAAGGGAAAAAAATGGCGCAAGAAGTCTTGAAATTTATGCATCAAAAACAGCCTGAAACAAAAAACCTTCCGATAACATTTGCAATTTATCGTCAGGCTCCAAAGGCTTCACTCGTGCCAGGTAACTTTGTTTCTTATGCGAATGTTGAAAAAGGCAGTGAAACGGTTGAGGATTGGAAACAAATTAATGAGAAATATTATTTGTTCCCATCTGAACAAGCGAAAACAGATAATAAACGTGAAGATCTGGCGAGAGTATCGAACTTTAAATCAAAACTAAGCGATTATTTCCAAGGCGACTATACAGCTGTTATCGGTACTGGTATGTATAGAGATGATGAATTAAGAGAAATAAAGCTTGATATTCCTGTCCAGTTTAATGGGAAAGCAGAAATAATTGGTTTTACACAATATGTAGCTGGGCTTGTTATGGAATACTTCCCGAATTATATGAAAGTACAAGTAACGATTAAATCTGTAGAACGCCCAGAAGCGATTATTATACGTGAAGCAAAGCAAGATGAACCATTTGTGAAAATTTTAGATTAAATAGGAGGGCTGTTCCTTTATGGAACGGCTTTTTTTCTTGAGGAATTTTGTTATAATTTAAAATGTTATAAATAATGGGGGGTAAGGGGTAAAGCACATGGACGAATTAAGTTTTCAAGTCATTATTTTATTAATTGCATTCGGCCTTTTAGCAGCTTTTATTGATTCAGTTGTTGGCGGTGGAGGATTAATTTCGCTTCCAGCACTTATGTTTGTTGGTTTACCACCAGCTTCGGCAATTGCAACGAATAAATTAGCTGCAACGATGGGGACGTTTACGAGTGCAGTTTATTTTATTCGATCAGGAAAGGTCGATTTTAAAATTGTAGGAAAGTTAATCCCGTTAACTGTTATAGGAGCGGTCGCAGGCGCTTTAGTAGTAAAGTTTATTCCGCCAGATATTTTACGTCCGTTAGTGCTTGTGATGTTGGTGTTTATTGCCATTTATATTATTGCAAAAAAGGATTGGGGAAGTGTATCTACCTATAAGAAGATGACGAAAAGAAAAACATTAATATTTTTCTTTGTTATTTTAATGATAGGGTTTTACGATGGATTTTTTGGACCAGGGACAGGATCCTTTTTAATTTTTGCATTTTTATTAGTTGGTTTGGATTTTATTCAGGCGGCAGCATCTGGAAAACTTTTGAACTTTGTTAGTAATATCGTATCTTTAATTACTTTTTTATTTTTAGACGTAATTCATTTTGAATACGGTATTATTATGGGATTGTCGATGATTTTTGGCGCTTATTTTGGATCGAAGTTTGCAGTCCAAAAAGGTGTTGGATATGTAAGAACTTTATTTTTGTTAGTAACTATTTTATTGATTGGAAAAAACATTTTGGAATATACTCATATTTTGTAGAGTTATACGTATGTATAACTCTATTTTTTTATTATATTTTAAAAATTAATTAATTTTTAAAATATAAGTCTAGGAATATTTGAATAAATCTAAATTATCGTGTAGAATAATGTTGTAAAATGTAAACGTTTTTCTAAGGGGAGGCTAAAAAGAATGGTAGTAGCATACAAACATGAGCCATTTACAGATTTTTCAGTGGAGGCTAACAAATTAGCGTTTGAAGAAGGTTTAAAGAAAGTAGAATCTTATCTTGGACAAGACTATCCATTAATTATTGGGGGAGAAAAAATCACTACAGAAGACAAAATTGTTTCTGTAAACCCTGCAAATAAAGAGGAACTTGTTGGTCGCGTTTCAAAAGCAAGCCGTGAGTTAGCTGAAAAAGCAATGCAAGTAGCGGATGAAACATTCCAAACTTGGAGAAAATCAAAGCCAGAAATGCGTGCAGACATTTTATTCCGTGCTGCAGCAATCGTTCGTCGCAGAAAGCATGAATTCTCTGCTATTCTTGTAAAAGAAGCAGGTAAACCGTGGAATGAGGCAGATGCTGATACAGCAGAAGCAATCGACTTTATGGAATATTATGGTCGTCAAATGTTAAAATTAAAAGACGGAATTCCAGTAGAAAGCCGTCCAATTGAATATAATCGTTTCTCTTACATTCCATTAGGAGTAGGTGTTATCATTTCTCCTTGGAACTTCCCATTCGCAATTATGGCAGGTATGACAACAGCTGCTTTAGTTTCTGGTAACACAGTATTACTAAAACCAGCTAGTACAACTCCTGTAGTAGCAGCGAAATTCATGGAAGTATTAGAAGAAGCTGGCTTACCAGCTGGCGTAGTAAACTTCGTTCCAGGTAATGGTTCTGAAGTTGGTGACTACTTAGTAGATCACCCTCGTACACGTTTCGTGAGCTTCACTGGATCTCGTGATGTAGGTATCCGTATTTATGAGCGTGCAGCGAAAGTAAACCCAGGCCAAATTTGGTTAAAACGCGTTATCGCTGAAATGGGTGGTAAAGATACAATCGTTGTTGATAAAGAAGCAGATCTTGAATTAGCAGCTAAATCTATCGTAGCATCAGCATTCGGATTCTCAGGACAAAAATGTTCTGCATGTTCTCGTGCAGTAATCCATGAAGATGTATACGATCACGTATTAAATCGTGCAGTTGAATTAACGAAAGAATTAACAGTTGCTAACCCAGCTGTATTAGGTACAAACATGGGTCCTGTTAATGACCAAGCTGCATTCGATAAAGTGATGAGCTATGTTGCAATTGGTAAAGAAGAAGGTAGAATCTTAACAGGTGGCGAAGGAGACGATTCTAAAGGCTGGTTCATCCAACCAACAATCGTTGCTGATGTTGCAGAAGATGCTCGCTTAATGAAAGAAGAAATCTTCGGACCAGTAGTAGCATTCTGCAAAGCAAAAGACTTTGATCATGCACTTGCAATTGCAAACAATACAGAATACGGTTTAACAGGTGCGGTTGTTACTAATAACCGTGACCATATTGAAAAAGCACGTGAAGAATTCCACGTGGGTAACTTATACTTCAACCGTGGATGTACTGGTGCAATCGTAGGTTACCAACCATTCGGTGGCTTTAACATGTCTGGTACAGACTCTAAAGCTGGTGGCCCTGACTACTTAGCACTTCACATGCAAGCAAAAACTACTTCTGAAACTTTATAAGAAATAGTAGAAGAGATCTTCGCAGACTGCGAAGATCTCTTTTTTTTTTTTTTTTGAAAAAATTTCTATATTTGGATCAAGATAGATCTAAGTAGAAAAACTAATAAAGTAATAAGGTTTACTTCAGTAAATAAGGTATATTATATTTGTTGAATAGATTCTCTTTAAAGACAAGAAAAGTAGGTGAACAAAGTGGGAAAATATCAATTGGATTACAAAAGTCAGGTATCTGTGGCAAAGTTTCATGAAAAACAGACGCCTGCCAAATTTGATAAAAAGCAGCAAATTGAAAAATTGCGTGCGGAGTATTTGAAAAAGAAGCAAAAACAAACAGATAAATAATATGTTACGTTTTTGATAGGAGAAACTAGTTCTAATTACCATTTGGTAATTAGAACTAGCTAAATCCTATTCATATCGGGATAAACATGTAAATAGAAACAAAACAACGAGAAAAGTTGACTTATTAGTCATATTTTTTAGTATTCATTTTAAGGATTTCCTGTATAATACAATTTGAAAGAAAATCTATGGTTTGACAAGAAACACTCTTTTCGGTTTTGCTCACTGAAGGGAGTGTTTTTTTGTAGCCACAAACTCCTCTGTACTCATTACAGTTGCATATACTCCATTTAAACTAGCCAAAATTGTGTTATGAATATAAACGGCTGGTATAGTAGCATTCTTAAAAGAAAGATCTTTTGTAGCACAAGCATCATGTATAACGGTACATGGAAAGCCGAAATCAAAAGCAGCCCTTACGGTAGCATCAATACACATATGAATCATCATCCCGCATATGACGACGTGCTCAATGTCTAAACGTTGTAATTGTTCTAGAAGATCAGTTTCGCGAAAACTATTTGGATAATGTTTGAGTATAACGGTTTCTTCTCTAAGTGGACGTACGCTTTCATGAATATGTACACCTTCTGTATTGGGTAGGAAAAAAGTAGCGTCATCTTTTATTGCTACATGTTGGATATGAAAAATAGGTTCGTTTTTCGTTCTAAAGAGTTGTAGCAGCTGACTAGCATATTCGCTTGCTTCTACTGGATTACGCAATTCCATCTTTCCATGTGGAAAATAATCATTTTGAATGTCAACGAGTAAAAGAGCTGTTTTCATATATTTATCTTCCTCCGATTTCATATTCAAATAATGGTATTCAATTTATAGAGAGGATTCTCCTTTTAAAAAATATGAAGGAGGAGAATTTAACATAACTTTAAAAATCATTATTGTATGTGATTTTTTATTTGAAAATTTTAATAAATAAATAATTAATATTTTTCTAAAAAATGTATTGACTCTTATTATTCTGAGTTCTATAATGAGAATTAATTAAACGACAATTAAATCGATACATTCTTATCCAGAGAGGTGGAGGGACTGGCCCTACGATACCTCAGCAACGGGTTTTTTAATACCGTGCTAACTCCAGCAAGCCTTATAAAAGGCTTGGAAGATGAGAAGATGTGACCGAGTACATATAAGTGCTCTCCTTCTTATCTTTATGGTTGATAAGAAGGAGAGCACTTTTTATTTTACCTCGAAAGCTCTACTTCAAGTTTTTACAGCATATAGGAGGGGAAAAAATGATTTCTTTTAACAACGTAAGTAAAGTATATGAATCAGGTGGGCAATCTGTTCATGCGGTGGAGGATGTAACATTATCAGTTGAGAAGGGCGAAATTTTTGGCATTATCGGTTTTAGTGGCGCTGGAAAGAGTACGTTATTACGCCTAGTAAATATGTTAGAGAGACCAACGGCAGGAACGATTTCAATAGATGATAAAGATATTACATCACTATCGACGAAAGAATTACGGAAGCTAAGACAAAGAATCGGGATGATTTTTCAAAGTTTTAATTTATTTAATTCAAGAACAGTGTTTGGGAATATTGCTTATCCATTAAGGTTAGCGAAAGTACCAAAAAATGAGATAAAAGAAAGAGTAAATGAACTGCTAAAGTTTGTAGGATTAGAAGATAAAGCAAACTATTATCCAGAGCAACTATCAGGCGGACAAAAGCAGCGTGTTGGCATTGCAAGAGCACTTGCAACATCGCCAGACATTCTTATATGTGATGAGGCAACATCAGCTTTAGATCCAGAAACAACGACAGAAATTTTGAACTTATTAAAGAAAGTAAATCGAGAATACAATGTAACAATTCTTCTTATTACACATGAAATGCATGTTGTGAAAGAAATTTGTCACCGTGTAGCTGTAATGGAGAAGGGAAAGGTTATTGAAGAAGGAAAACTGTTTGATGTTTTCACACAACCAAAAACAAAGACAACTCAAAACTTTGTACGCTCCATTATTAATGATCATTTACCGGAAAGTGTTCTAGGGAAAATTCAAAATGGTGGACAGATTTATCGCTTAACATTTACTGGGGAAGAGACAGGGCAGCCGGTACTATCATATATCGCGAAAAACTATAACGTCGATGTAAACGTACTGTATGGAAATATTATTGAACTTCAAAATGTGCTATTTGGAAATCTACTTGTAGAACTACAAGGTGAGCAGAAAGAAATTCAAAAAGCATTACAACATCTAAGACTGCAAGTGCAGCTGAAGGAGGTAGAAGCTCATGCGAGTTGATTGGAGTATATTTTGGCCCCGCATAGTAGATGCGACGGGGGATACCCTCTTAATGGTAATCGTAACCCTTATATTTGCTACAATCCTCGGTATACCTCTAGGTTTACTATTGTATGTAACGAGGAAAGGAAACTTTTTAGAAAATAAATGGGTCTTTTCTATTCTTAATATCATTATTAATACAATTCGTCCGGTTCCATTCATCATCTTCTTAGTAGCTTTAAGTCCACTAACAAGAAGTGTTATCGGAACGACGATTGGAACAGCAGCAGCAATCTTTCCAATGACGTTAGTTGCGTCAATTGGTATTGCTAGAATGGTTGAAACAAATCTTGTTTCAGTTCCAAAGGGAGTCATTGAAGCAGCTCAAGCGATGGGTGCTTCACCATTTAGAATTGTTTTTGAAATTCTTGTGCCAGAAGCGTTAGCGCCATTGATTTTAGGTGTTACGTTTATGACAGTTGGTTTAATTGAATTTTCTGCAGTTGCTGGGCTTGTCGGTGGTGGCGGTCTTGGTGACTTAGCGATGACATATGGTTATCAACGTTTTGATACATCAGTTATGTTCGTAACGGTCGTTTTACTTATTATTCTCGTACAGGTAGCTCAAAATTTAGGAAACTACTTTGCGAAAGTCTTTTTACGCAGATCATAAAAAGGAAGAGGGGAAAAGAAAATGAAGAAAATTTTAGCATTTGCATTATCAGCGATTGTAGGAATTTCAGCGTTAAGCGGCTGCTCAAGTGGAGACACGGGGGCAGGAGCAAAAGAGAAAGTAGTTCGCGTTGGCGTAACCGGAACAGATGGAGACGCTTGGGAAATTTTAAAGAAAAAAGCTGAAAAAGAGGGAATTAAAATTAAACTGGTTGAGTTCTCTGATTACACAACGCCAAATAAAGCGTTAGCTGATGGAGATATTGAACTAAACTCATTCCAGCACGTTGCTTTCTTAGAGCAATTTAAAAAAGAGCATAAGTTAGATATTACAGCTGTCGGTACAACGCAAATTGCACCAATGGGCTTATACTCTGAAAAATATAAGAAGGCAAATGAAATTCCAGATGGTTCAGAAATTGCGATTCCAAATGATCCAACGAACCAAGCTCGTGCATTAAAACTTCTTGATGCAGCTGGATTATTAAAGCTTAAGAAAGACTTTGGCTTATTCGGAGATCCAAGTGGCATTGCTGAAAATCCGAAGAAGTTAAAAATTACACCGGTTATCGCACAGCAAACACCTCGTGTATTAAAAGATGTTGCAGCTTCAGTTATTAATAACGGTGTTGCTGGTCAAGCTGGATTAGATCCAGCGAAGGATCCAATTTTCTTAGAAGATCCAAAGAATGAAAATGCGAAGCCATATATTAATATTTTCGCAGCTCGTACAAAAGATAAAGATGATCCAACACTGAAAAAAGTAATTGAACTATATCATTCAAAAGAAGTAACAGATGCAATTAAGAAAGAAACAAATGATGGTTCCATTTCAGTAGATCTTTCACTTGAGGAGCTTGAAAAAATCGTAAAATAATTATCGGGTTTAACGATTAACAGTAGGAACCCCTCCGCTGTTAGCTCGTTCAACATATAATCTACTTAACAAACAAAACCCTAATTCTGTACCTTCCAATTCTGTATAACGTAGAATCCAATGTTTGTTAAGTAGAGTGATGGACCAGGAGTTTTCCTGGTCTTTTTTTATGAATGAAAGTAGCTAGCGAATAGTAAGGTAATCCAAATTATAAAAGGGTAAGCAAATAAGCTGAAAATGAGTGTAATTATGAATTGTTTTTTATGAATGAGGTGTTTTTCGAATGAAAAAAAGAAAATAGAAAAAATCATAATGAAAACGGCTGATATTACGCCAGGATTATATGAACGATAAATGAAAAACAAAATAATATGTTGAACAGAGTTGAAGAATATCGCCCCCTGTATAAAAATAATCCAGTATATAGAAGACAAGAAGTTTAGTTGATATAGAAAGACGATAAGTAAGACAAAGATTGTTAATACGAAAATCGCAATGAAAAATTGTCGGCTTGTTATAAAATGAATTGCAAATTGATTAGCAAGATATTGTGGCATTTGAAAAGATTCTTCAAGGTTATGAACGAAAAATAATAAAGGAATGATCCAGGGTATAATAGTGGAATGTTTTTTCATCAACTTACATCACTCCAATAAAATATAGAAAGCCTAAAAAAGGCCCTCTATACAGGGATAGTTATTCAATTATGATACTTTTTACATTATCCTCATGATGCTCTTGTTCTTTCGGATAAGCAGCTAGCTCCTCTTGCAAAATATTTAGTATTTGCTTAGCTGATTGTTGGATTGGGGGAGGTAACTCTTCTAATATATTCATACCGACTTTTATTTTTGTACGAATTACCTTTCTTAGTAGTTCCTCATGCATGTACTACACCTCCAAACCGAATATTTAGTACATCATCTTCGAATTTAGCTCCTTGAATAGAAAGGTGTGTTAACGTTTTTGGTAATGTGATGTTCCGTTTAACAGAACCAGCACGAATGATAAGCTCATCACCTTTTTGATTTAATGCAAGTTCACTTTTGTTTGAGAAGGGAATGGAGAGAACGAAAATATACTCATCGCCATCTTTTTTTACATATTGAGTGCGACCGTTAAATTTCACTTCCGTAGGAGAAGAATCTGATTTAAATAAAGCATCCCCTACACGCTCTAACATAGACAAACCGACAACCTCTTGTTCAAACATAGGAGCTTCGTAAATAGGAAGTGGATCAAAACTATTTTGAATTAATGTTTTATATTTCTTTTGGGTATCTTTCCAAGCTTGAAAATAAGAATCGGTGACAGCGTTAGGGATGACGCGGTTGATCATAATGGCATCTACGTTATAATCGTATAAGTTTAAATACGTAAAGCTACGCTGAGCTTCTTTAATGACCATCTTTTCAGGGTTTACAACGATGCGGATACTTGCTATGTCTCGGTTTGATAAAATATCTCTCATTTCTCCAAGTTGTTCAAGTGTATTCGTTAATTCGTCCATAATATCATCGGTTGGAAGGGGGACACCAAGAAGTGGTTGAGCTACAGGACGAACAACTTTTAAAACTTTTCTTTTAATAGGAAATAATTTTTCCATCCACCAGCCGAGCATGTCTGGAAAGCTGAGCATTGCTAATGTTTCTCCTGTTGGAGCACAATCAATGATAATAACATCATATGTGTTTTGTTTATAATAATCGAGTACGCGAAGTAAGCTAATTAAATCTTCCATACCAGGAAACATCGTTAATTCTTCTGTTGTAATATCATCAGCTGCTTTGGAGGTGAAGAGTAGCGTAATATATTTCTGTAATTTCCCCCAGCCTTTTTCCATCTCATAAATCGTATTAATTTCTTGTGCCCACAAATTTTCACGAATTTCTAATGGCTCAGAAGATAGCTTTATACCAAATGAATCTCCTAAACTATGAGCAGGATCTGTACTCATTACTAATGTTTTTAATCCTTGTTTTGCGCTTTGAAGTGCTGTTGCTGCTGAAATGCTAGTTTTTCCTACGCCGCCTTTACCTGTATATAAAATAATTCTCATTATTCTATCCCCTTTGTTTCGAGTATCGAATATTACGAATGCCGAAATAAAATGTTGAATAAAAACCCAACTAGGGTTTTATTCAATCGGAATGTTTTTCATTTTAGGTGTAGAAACCTTTTCTTCTGTTTTTTGCTGTGACGTAGCGATGTGATTCATGATCTTTTGGAAGATTTGTAGTAAGAATGCCTTTTCTTCTTCTGATAATGCTTCTGTCACTAGGCTAAAGTAATGGGCTGCATTTTGTTTTACTTCTTGGACGAGCGTTACGCCGTTTTCTGTTAAACGAATTAATACAATGCGTCGGTCGTTTTCATCACGGTACCTTTCAATATATCCCTTTTTTACGAGGCGATTTACAACACCTGTCGTTGTACTCATCGGTATATCAAGAAGGTCAGCAATTTTTGTCATTGTAATATCTGTATTTCGCTCCATCCAAAGTAAACAAAATACTTCTGTTTTAGAAAGTGTTAAATCTAGGCTTACCCATTCTTCAGGATAAAAAAGTTTCTTGGCGTTATCTAGCAGTAAGTCTAAAAAATGTTCATATTGCAACAATTATTTCCACTCCCGTATATTTCGAGATTCGTAATATTTGTTTTTATTTTATGCAGAATTGAAATAAATGTCAATAGTTTTGATTGTTTTTTCAGATTAGACAGAAAACTGACTTTGAAATGGTAGATTTATAAATATAAAACTAGAATTTACATAAAAATCCATCATGGTAAATATACTTATCTATAATGGATGCACAGCTAACGAGGGGGAGAACGATGAGAAGACGTAATACGCAAGCGTTCACGTTTTTAGCATGGACTTCATTTGTTTGCGCGCTTTCAGGTATGCTAATTGGAATTTATACGTTAGATGAAACGCTTAGTGTAAAAGGATATTATTTAATTGGAACATTATTTTTAACGATGTCTTGTTTTGTATTACAAAAAACAATTCGTGATAATGAAGAAGATAACGAGAGATTTCCGAAAAATAAACCGTTAGATAAAGAGTAAATCGTAAAGAAAGGCATTCGCCTTTCTTTTTTTATGTAAAAATGCAGTAAGTGCCGTGTGTTGACTTGCTTGAAGTACTGAAAATTTGGTATCATCAATAGTATTGTAGATTGAACGATATATTATGGAGGTGGCCTAGCCGTGTCAAGAATTTCCGTTGAGAATGTAAAGCACGTAGCACATTTAGCACGTCTTGCAATTACTGATCAAGAAGCTGAAAAATTTCAAAAACAACTAGATGCAATTGTTACATTTGCAGAACAGTTAAATGAATTAGATACAACTGATGTAAAACCAACAACTCATGTATTAACTATGAAAAATGTTATGCGTGAAGATGTACCAGAAAAAGGTTTACCAGTTGAAGAAGTATTAAAAAATGCACCGGATCACAAAGATAATCAAATCCGTGTTCCAGCAGTATTAGAATAGAGGAGGGGAATTTCGATGTCATTATTTGATCATTCAGTATCAGAGTTACATAAGAAATTAAACAACAAAGAAATTTCCGTTACGGATTTAGTAGAAGAATCTTACAAACGTATTGCGGATGTTGAAGATGACGTAAAAGCTTTTCTTACATTAGATGAAGAAAACGCACGCGCGAAAGCGAAAGAATTAGACGCAAAAATTGGTGCTGAAGATAATGGTTTATTATTCGGTATGCCAATTGGTGTAAAAGATAACATTGTAACTAACGGTCTTCGTACAACTTGTGCGAGCAAAATGTTAGCAAACTTTGATCCAATTTATGATGCAACAGTTGTGCAAAAGCTAAAAGCTGCTGACACAGTTACAATCGGTAAGTTAAATATGGACGAGTTCGCAATGGGTTCTTCAAATGAAAACTCAGGTTTCTACGCTACGAAAAATCCATGGAACTTAGATTACGTTCCAGGCGGATCTAGTGGTGGTTCTGCAGCAGCTGTAGCAGCAGGAGAAGTATTATTCTCTCTAGGTTCTGATACGGGTGGTTCTATCCGTCAGCCAGCTGCATATTGCGGCGTTGTAGGTTTAAAACCAACTTACGGACGCGTATCTCGTTACGGATTAGTGGCATTCGCATCTTCACTTGACCAAATCGGACCGATTACACGTACAGTAGAAGATAATGCATATTTATTACAAGCTATTTCAGGTATTGACCGTATGGATGCAACTTCTGCTAACGTTGAAGTAGGAAACTACTTAGCTGGTTTAACAGGCGACGTTAAAGGTTTACGCATTGCTGTACCGAAAGAATACTTAGGAGAAGGTGTTGGCGAAGAAGCTCGTGAGTCAGTACTAGCTGCTTTAAAAGTATTAGAAGGTATGGGCGCAACTTGGGAGGAAGTATCTCTTCCACACTCTAAATACGCTCTAGCAACGTATTACTTATTATCTTCTTCTGAAGCATCTGCTAACCTTTCACGCTTTGATGGCGTACGTTACGGTGTTCGTTCTGATAATGTAAATAATTTATTAGACCTTTACAAAAACACACGTAGTGAAGGTTTTGGTGATGAAGTAAAACGTCGTATTATGCTTGGTACATTTGCACTTAGCTCTGGTTACTATGATGCATACTACAAGAAAGCACAACAAGTACGTACATTAATTAAAAACGACTTTGAAAATGTATTTGCTAACTACGATGTTATTATTGGACCAACAACGCCAACTCCGGCATTTAAAGTGGGCGAAAAAGTTGATGATCCAATGACAATGTATGCAAATGACATTTTAACAATCCCAGTAAACTTAGCGGGTGTTCCAGCGATTTCTGTTCCATGTGGATTCGGTGCTAACAACATGCCACTTGGTCTACAAATCATTGGTAAACACTTCGATGAAGCGACAATTTACCGCGTTGCACATGCGTTTGAGCAAGCAACAGACTATCATACAAAAAAAGCAAGTCTGTAAGGAGGCGAGCATAGATGAATTTAGAAACAATTATTGGTTTAGAGGTTCACGTTGAGTTAAAAACAAATTCGAAAATTTTCTCTGCGAGTCCAACAGAATTCGGAGCGGAGCCAAATACACAAACAAGTGTAATTGACTTAGGATACCCAGGGGTACTTCCTACTTTAAATAAAGAAGCAGTTAACTTTGCAATGAAAGCTGCAATGGCATTAAACTGTGAAATCGCAACGGAAACGAAGTTCGACCGTAAAAATTATTTCTACCCAGATAATCCGAAAGCTTACCAAATTTCTCAATTCGATAAGCCAATTGGTGAAAATGGTTGGATTGAAATTGAAGTAGACGGTAAAAAGAAACGTATCGGTATTACACGTCTTCATTTAGAAGAAGATGCTGGTAAATCAACGCATACAGCTGATGGTTCATTAGTAGACTACAACCGTCAAGGTATGCCTTTAATCGAGATCGTATCTGAGCCAGATATGCGTACGCCAGAAGAAGCATATGCATACTTAGAGAAGTTAAAATCAATCATTCAATACACTGGCGTATCTGATTGTAAGATGGAAGAAGGTTCCTTGCGTTGTGATGCGAACATTTCCCTTCGTCCAGTTGGACAAGAGAAGTTCGGTACAAAAGCGGAACTGAAAAACTTAAACTCATTCACTTACGTACAAAAAGGTCTTGAGCACGAGCAAGTGCGCCAAGAGAAAGAATTGTTATCTGGTGGTATCATCCAACAAGAAACACGTCGTTATGATGAAGCAACGAAGAAAACAATCTTAATGCGTGTGAAAGAGGGATCTGACGATTACCGTTACTTCCCAGAGCCAGACTTAGTTGAACTTTACATCGATGATGAGTGGAAAGAAGAAATTCGTGCTTCGATTCCAGAACTTCCAGATGCACGTAAAGCTCGCTACGTTGCAGAAATTGGCTTGCCAGCTTATGATGCACACGTATTAACATTAACGAAAGAGATGTCTGATTTCTTTGAAGCAGCAATTGAAGATGGAGCAGATGCGAAACTAACATCAAACTGGTTAATGGGTGAAGTGCTTGCATACTTAAACAAACAACAAAAAGAATTAAAAGACGTTGCATTAACGCCTGCTGGTTTATCTAAAATGGTTCAATTAATTGAAAAAGGTACAATTTCTTCTAAAATCGCGAAGAAAGTATTTAACGAATTAATTGAAAAAGGTGGAGACCCAGAAGAAATCGTTAAAGCGAAAGGTCTTGTTCAAATTTCTGACGAAGGTACACTTCGTAAAGTTGTAACAGAAATTCTTGATAATAATGAGCAATCTATCGAAGACTTTAAAAACGGTAAAGACCGTGCAATTGGCTTCTTAGTTGGTCAAATTATGAAAGCTACAAAAGGACAAGCAAATCCACCGCTTGTTAACAAAATCTTACTTGAAGAGATTAATAAGCGATAATAGTAATAACTTGTAAAGATTAAGCAGAAAAACACCCGTACATGGGTGTTTTTCTAGGTTAATCAAACGTTTGTTTAAATGAGAGAGAATCGTTTAAACAAACGTTTGATTAACTGTCAAAAGTGTAAAAATGTTTGTATAGCAACTATGGTATGATAGTTGCAAAAAGGTGGGAATAATGATAAATCTAGACATAGAGGTTTTTTTTTTCATCTCATGAAATAATAGATAATTATTATTCGTTATATGTAAATTGTTGTGAGGAAATAGATGGACATAAATTTTTTGTCAAATAAAACAAAACCATTGAAATGAATATTTATTTTTGATGGACTACACGAATCGGGTTCTTACTGCCTGTTTGAGCGAGATAAAAGAAGGATAGGAAGATGAGAGGAGGTAGGCATGGGAATACTGAATAGAAGTTCGGTATGTTCTTTTTCAATATATAAAGAAATTTCCTGTGCTAATAAATGATGAAGCGAGCAAGAATTATTTATAATCCTACTTCTGGGCGTGAGCTATTTAAGAAGAGCTTACCGGAAGTATTACAAAAATTAGAACAAGCTGGATATGAAGCGTCTTGTCATGCGACAACTGGTCCTGGAGATGCGACTGTGGCAGCGAGGCAAGCTGCGGATCGTAAGTTTGATGTTGTTATCGCAGCTGGTGGTGATGGTACATTAAATGAAGTGGTGAACGGCTTAGTAGGACATGAACATCGTCCGAAGTTTGGAATTATTCCAGTTGGAACGACAAATGATTTTGCGCGTGCGATCGGTGTACCTCGTGCTATTGAAGAGGCTGCGGATATTATTTGTGAAGGGAAAACAGTTCCGTTAGATCTTGGTAGAGCGAATGATACATATTTCATTAATATCGCTGGTGGCGGCCGTATTACAGAATTAACATATGAAGTGCCAAGCAAGCTAAAGACGGTATTAGGCCAACTTGCTTACTATTTAAAAGGAATCGAAATGTTACCGTCATTACATCCAACATATGTTGAAATTGAGTATGATGGGAAATTACTACAAGAAGAAATTACGATGTTTTTAATTACGAATACTCGTTCAGTGGGCGGCTTTGAAAAGGTAGCACCATATGCATCGATTAACGATGGATTATTTGATTTATTAGTACTGAAAAAAGGTTCTATTGCTGACTTAATTAAAGCAGCAACACAAGCGCAGCGTGGTGAACATATTAACAATCCAAAAGTACTATACACACAAGCAAATCGAATTAAAGTGCATTCACCAGATAAACTAATGATTAACTTAGACGGTGAATACGGTGGAGATGCACCGATGGAATTCGAAAATATATATCATTGTCTTGAACTATTTGTTCCTGAACAACAAGAGGGTGCCCTGTAAAGGCATCCTTTTTATTATATAGAGGAATTGTAAATTGGAAATTAGTTTGATTTTTATGGTATTTTTACAATTCGTTTATTTTATATCCATACTTTATTGATACACTAGAGGAGATAAGAAACGAGAGGTAGGATGCTATGGAGAAGGTAAAGGCAATACTATTTGATAAAGATGGGACATTAATGGATTTTCATTCAATTTGGATAAAAGTAGCTGAAGAGCTTGTCGCTGAATGTATAAAATTATATCAACTCCCACAGTCAATGCAGCAGGCTTTATTAAAAGAAATCGGTGTGGATGGGGCATTTGTTCATCCTCGTAGTGCAATAGCTGCTGGAACAAGCCTCGATGTAGCAAAGGGGCTTTGTAAGTATATTACGTCATCTAAGGAAGAGGAAATGCATGAGTGGGTAAGTGGAAAATTATTTTCTCTTATGTATGAACACCGCTCCTATATGAAAATGACGGCGGATTTACCGAGGATTTTACAAGGTTTAAAGGATAGAGGATTTATTTTAGGTGTTGTGACAGCTGATGATTTTGCACCAACAGAATTATTTTTGAAACAATATCAATTAGAGTCCTTTTTTGATTATGTTGTAGCTTCAGATACATTTCCGGCACAAAAACCAGATAAAAGAATTGTAGAATCGTTTTGTGAGAAGTTTCATTTAGAAGCATGTGAAGTAGCCGTCGTTGGAGATACACCAACTGATTTATATTTAGCGAGAAATGGTGGCAATTGCTATGCAATTGGAGTACTGTCTGGTACAGGAGATCGTCAAACGTTAGAACCACTTGCAGATTTAGTAGTACAATCTGTTGGGGAGTTTATTTCTCATTCGGGTGAGTTGATTTGGGAACAAGGAAAGTCTAATGTGTAAGGAAAATAAGTCTATAAGGACTCTTAAAGAGTCTTTATAGACTTATTTTTTATGTCGACATAGAAGGTATGCAGGATGAATGCTGGGAAAGAACGTTGGCATACATTTTGCAATGAAAAGAGAAAATAATGTAAAGAAAAGGATGGGGTACGTAATGAACACAAAAAAATTTGCTAAAGTAAATGAACAAATTCCTGGACCGAAAGCAGCGTCTTTATTAGAACGCCGCCAAAATATAGTACCAAAAGGAGTAAGTAACGGCATCCCAACGTTTGTACAATCTGCAAATGGTGCTCTTGTAACAGATGTTGATGGCAATCAGTACATTGATTTCGCGGGAGCAATCGGAACAATTAACGTAGGACATTGTCATCCAGCTGTTAAAGAAGCGCTCCATAAACAAGTAGATCAATACATTCATACTGGATTTAATGTCATGATGTATGAGCCATATATTGAATTAGCAGAAAAACTTGCGGCATTAGCACCAGGAAGTTTTGATAAGCAAGTACTATTTTTAAATAGTGGTGCAGAAGCGGTTGAAAACGCAGTGAAAATTGCTCGTAAATATACAAAAAGACCTGGTATTATTGCATTTTCTAAAGGATTCCATGGGCGTACATTAATGACAATGACGATGACAAGTAAAGTAAAGCCATATAAATTTGGATTTGGCCCATTCGCTCCAGAAGTATATAAAGCGCCGTTTCCGTACGAATATCGCCGTCCAGAAGGATTAACGGAAGAGCAGTACGATGACTTTATTATTGAAGAGTTTAAGAATTTCTTCATATCAGAAGTAGCACCAGAAACAATTGCAGCCGTTGTAATGGAACCTGTTCAAGGGGAAGGCGGATTTATCGTTCCAAGTAAGAAGTTTGTGCAAGAAGTACGCAATATTTGTTCAGAACACGGCATCTTATTTGTAGCTGATGAAATTCAAACAGGATTTAGCCGTACAGGAAAATACTTTGCCATTGATCATTATGATGTCGTTCCAGATTTAATTACGGTATCTAAATCATTAGGTGCTGGTGTACCAATTAGTGGCGTTATTGGGCGCAAGGAAATTATGAATGAGTCTGCGCCAGGAGAGCTGGGTGGAACTTATGCAGGAAGCCCACTAGGATGTGCAGCAGCATTAGCAGTGCTTGATGTAATAGAAAAAGAGAATTTAAATGATAGAGCGATAGAATTAGGAAAAGTTGTAATGAATCGATTCGAAGAGATGAAAAATAAATATAATTGCATCGGTGATGTGCGTGGTTTAGGAGCAATGTGTGCATTCGAGCTTGTTCAAGATCGGAAGACGAAAGCACCTGATAAAACGTTAACAGCTAATTTGTGCGCAGAGGCAAATAAACGCGGATTACTCCTACTATCAGCAGGGACATACGGTAATGTTATTCGTGTATTAATGCCATTAGTTATTACAGATGAGCAACTTGAAGAAGGATTAACAATAATTGAAGAATCATTGCAAGTCTGTTATGAGAAAGCAAATACTGCTCGTGTTTAAAAGCTAAATAATAAATCGCAAACATTCTAGCTAACTCTATATAAAATGCAGAAAATTCACTTTATAATAAAGGTAGTGAAGTGAATCGATGGATTAGAAGTTAGGGGTGGCTAGGATGGTTGGAGAAAAGGAACGAGTGTTGATGGATTTACAAGATGTATTTGAATATGCGTTTGACGAAATTTTTGTGACTGACGAAAAGGGAATCGTTGTGCGTGTAAATAGTACATGTGAAAGGCACTATCAACTGGCTGCTAAAGAGTTGGTAGGTAAGCATGTGAAAGAATTGCAGAAGGATGGTATCTTTTATCCATCGGCAACGTTAGAAGTAATTGAAAAAAAGAGACCGATTGAACTCGTTCAAACGACAAAATCAGGAGAGTATTTACACGTTCGTACAAGGCCTGTTTTTGATAATGAGGGAAATTTAAGAAGAGTAATTAGTTATTCTCGTGATCTTACAGAGCTCTACCAATTACGTCAAAAGGTAGAGGAAATGGATAATCAGTTAAAAACATATAAAAAAGAATTAAGAGAAACATATGAACATGAAGGACTTATTTTTAAAAGTATCGCTATGCAAAAAATAGTCGAGACAATCAAGAAAATATCCGTGGTAGATAGTACAGTTCTCGTTTTAGGTGAGACAGGAGTAGGGAAGAGTCGATTAGTACGTCATTTACATGAAGTGAGTAACAGGAAGAATGAAAGTTTCTATGAAATTAATTGTGCGGCATTGCCAACGAATTTAATTGAATCAGAGCTTTTTGGATACTCAGGTGGATCTTTTACAGGTGCAAATCGTGAAGGAAAAAAGGGATTATTAGAATCAGCTCATAAAGGAACTCTTTTCTTAGATGAAATTGGCGAAATGCCACTTGAAATTCAAGCGAAACTTTTGCAAGTGTTGCAAGAAAAAACGTTTCGTCCTATTGGCGGAAGAGAATTAAAAAAAGTGGATGTTAGAATTGTAGCGGCAACAAATCGAGATTTAAGTATGATGGTGAAACAAGGAATATTCCGGAAAGATTTATATTATCGTCTGAATGTCATTCCAATTTTAATTCCGCCACTCAGGGAAAGAACCGAAGACATTTTGCCGCTCATTTATCATTATTTACAGCACTTTAACGAGAAATATGGCCGGAATGTAAAATTAGCACCTAGCACATTACAAATGTTTGTTGGTTACCCGTGGGAAGGAAATAATAGAGAAATTGAAAATGTGATTGAGAGAATTGTTATAACTGCTGATGATATCGTTACGATAGAAGATTTGCCAATAGCGATGCAAGAATCAACGGTTGAACAGTCCGGTCAAAGTCTCTATAAAATGTTAGAAGAAGTAGAACGGAATATTATTTTGAAAGCATATAAAACATATGGATCGAGTTATAAAGTAGCGGAGTTTTTAAAAATAAGTCAATCTGCTGCCACTAGGAAGATAAAGAAACTTATAGAGGAGGAAGAAAACAGTGGATAAAAAAGCGACGTTTGTAAATGTAGAGAAAAAGGCGATGTATATAAATGGTGAGTGGATTACATTGCAAGAACAAATCGAAGTAAATAATCCAGCAACGAAGGAAATATTTGCGACGGTACCAAAGGGCGGGGTAACAGAGGCAAAGCAAGCTGTTGATGCTGCTCATGAAGCTTTTAAATCATGGTCTAAGTTAACAGCGGCAGACCGTGCAGTGAAGTTAAAAAAATGGTTCACACTTATCGATGGAAATAAAGAAGAGATTGCAGCGATTATGACGAGGGAACAAGGAAAGCCGTTTGCAGAAGCACTTGGTGAAGTGAATTATGCAAATAGCTTTGTTGAATGGTATGCAGAAGAAGGAAAACGCGTATACGGTGAAATGATTCCTGCTTCTCATCCAAATAAACGTATTTTAGTTATGAAGCAACCAGTTGGGGTTATGGCAGCTATTACACCTTGGAATTTCCCGGCTGCTATGATTACGAGAAAGGTAGCCCCGGCGCTTGCAGCAGGATGTACAGCAGTTGTAAAACCTGCAAGTCAAACGCCATTAACTGCGTTGAAATTAGCTGAATTAGCTCATGAAGCGGGCATTCCAAAAGGCGTAATAAATATTGTAACAGGCAGTGCGAAAGCAATTGCTGATACGTGGATGGAAGATGGACGTGTTCGAAAAGTTTCCTTTACAGGATCAACTGAGATTGGGAAAGAATTAATGGCTAGTGCTGCACAAACGATGAAAAAGGTTTCACTTGAGTTAGGTGGTCACGCGCCGTTTATTGTTATGAATGATGCGGACTTAGATAAAGCTGTAGAGGCGGTAATCGGTTCGAAATTCCGTAACGCAGGACAAACGTGTATATGTACAAACCGAGTATTTGTTCAGGAAGAAGTGTATGAAGTATTTGCAGAGAAGTTTCAAAAGGCAGTAGGGCAGTTAAAAGTAGGAGACGGTTTCGGTGATGGAACGACTGTAGGACCACTTATTGACGAGAATGCAGTTTCGAAAGTACAGGAACATATTGAAGATGCTATTCAAAAGGGTGGAACAGTTTTATTTGGTGGTCAAAAGGTTGCAGAGCTAGATGGACACTTTATGCAACCAACTGTAATTGGATTGGCGAACGATACGATGCTTTGTATGAATGAAGAAACATTCGGACCAGTAGCACCAGTTGCGAAATTTAAAACGGTTGAAGAAGTAATCGAACGTGCAAATAATACACCATATGGCTTAGCTGCTTATATTTTCACAAAAGATATTAGTCAAGCATTCCAAGTTAGCGAGGCATTAGAGTACGGTATTATCGGATTAAATGATGGACTTCCATCAGTTGCACAAGCACCGTTTGGTGGCTTTAAAGAAAGTGGTATTGGCCGTGAAGGAGGGCATTTCGGTATCGAGGAATATTTAGAAATTAAATATATTTCATTAGGACTATAAGTAGTATACTAGAATCTCTATAAGGTAACAGAGAAGGAGATTCTAGTATGGTATATTGGTTATTATTACTTGTTACAATTATTTTTGAAGTAGCTGGAACAATTGCGATGAAACTATCAAATGGTTTAACAAAGCTTGTTCCAAGTGTACTTATTTTCGTATTTTATGGAATTTGTTTCAGCGTATTTGCTATCGTTGTCAAAAAAATTCATTTAAGTATTGCTTATGCGATTTGGTCTGGTGTAGGAACATTACTTATTACAATCATTAGCGTGTATTTCTTCAAAGAGCACATTAACTTATTCCAAGCACTTTGTATTCTTTTTATTGTTTTAGGAGTAATTGGGCTTAAGGTTTCATCGGCATCATAAAAGGCTATCTTCCGGTGTGGAAGATAGCCTTTTGTTTGTATTAAAATGCCCAGTTACCTTTACGGAAGATTGGTTCATGTCTTCCATCATCTGTAATACCATCGATATCAAGCTCAGCTGATCCAATCATGAAGTCGTTGTGTGTAATACTATTGTTTGCTCCGTTTTCGGCAAGTTCTTCTTTAGACATTGTTTTTCCGCCAACTAAGTTGAAAGCATAAGCACTTCCGATTGCAAGGTGGCAAGATGCGTTTTCATCAAACAGCGTATTGTAGAATAAAATATTTGTGTTTGAAATTGGTGAATCATGAGGTACTAAAGCTACTTCTCCTAAGAAGTGAGAACCTTCATCTGTTTCTACTAAATGTTTTAAAGCCTCTTCACCAGTTTCAGCTTTATAATCTACGATACGTCCGTTCTCAAATGTTAACGTGAAGTTATCGATAATATTACCTGCAAATGCTAACGGTTTTGTGCTAGATACTTGGCCGTTTACACCTGTTTTAAGTGGCATTGTAAATACTTCTTCAGTTGGAATGTTCGCCATAAATGGTACGTTCTTTTCATTTAAGCTACCAGCACCAGCCCATACATGCTTTTCTGGAAGTTCGATCGTTAAATCTGTTCCAGGAGCTGTATAGTGAAGGGCTTTATAATGCTTATCGTTTAAGTAATCAACTTTTGTATGTAACGTTTCATCGTGTTCTTTCCATGCTTCCACAGGATTTTCTAAATCCGCACGAGTAGCTTTGAAAATAGCATCCCATAGTTTTGCTTCTTGTTCTTCTGGTGCAACGTCAGGGAATACTTTCGCAGCCCATTCTTTCGTAGGAACAGAAATGACACACCAGCTTACTTTATCAGCTTGTACGTAATCACGGTATACTTTCATTGCTTCACCAGCTACTTTATGAGCTGTTGCGATACGCGTTGATTCTACACCTTTTAATAAATCAGGGTTTTCTGCATAAATAGACATAAATGCAGCACCTTCTTTTGCTAATTCTTCACGAGCGTGTGCTTTCCAAGATGGGAACTCAGCGAATGCTTCTTCAGGAGCTAGGTCGAACTTTAAGCGTGTTAACGTCTCATCATTCCAGTCCACATATACGTGTTTTGCACCAGATTTATATGCTTTTTCTGTAACGAGGCGCACAAATTGTACAGCTTCAAGAGGTGCACTAATTGATAATGTTTGTCCTGGTTGAATATTAACACCAACATTGACTGCAAGAGCAGCATATTTCTCTAACGTTTGTTCAAATGACATATGTATAATCTCCTTTAATTTGAAAGATTTCTTACTATATATAATACAAGAAAATTCAAAAAATATATATAAATATAGCGTAAAAAGAGAGCTCAAAATATATTGAGCTCTCATCGTTATTTAATCGAAGAAGCAAATTGTTCTACAGTCGTCGAATTGTGTATGCGAACACGCTTCATTTTTAATAATTCATCGGGTTCACCTTTTGTGATGAACTTTCCGGATTTTGTTGTCGTCGCAAATTGATAATATTTCTTCGTTTCTGCAACAACTTTATCATCCACATGACCGAATGGATAAGCAACTGCAATAACAGGCTTACCTGTTATTTTCTCTAGCTTTTCCTTTGATTCTTTTAATTCTTCTTCATAGTTTGTAATTTTCGGCAAGTCTGCATGTGTTGCAGTATGAGATTGCATAGAGAAAATGCCGGAATCAACCATTTCTTTTATGTCAGATGTAGAAAGTGATCCTTCTACATCAACGTTATCAACAATCATATATTCTGTTGCTGTTGGTTTAAACGTAGCGTCTTTTAGCTTTTGTAAAATATGAAATGCATTCATATTATTTTTCATACCGTCATCAAATGTAACAAAGATAGGTTTATTCACTTTATTTATATCGCCCCAGCGTTCAAAAGTTAGTAATGTATAGCCGTTGTCCTTTAAATATTTCATTTGGGCTTCAAAGTTAGCGGGGGATACGAATAAATCTTTAATGCCTTGTCCGTGATAATCATCGATTGCATGGTACATAAGAACGGGAACCTTTTGCTCGAAAGTAATAGTAGATTTCGTGAGCGGGATCGTTTTCCCATCTTCTTTCATTCCTATTGCTTCAATTTGGAATTCACCGCGTTTTCCTTCAAATTCTTTTATGTCAAAAGGAAGTGTAAACTGTTTCTCTTTTTCTTTAGAAGAAAAAGATTTAGTGTGTTCCTTTCCGCCAGCTGTGTGCCAGATTTTATATTGTACCTCAGTTAAAGTATCCTTTATATCTGTCATATGAATAGTAGTATTTGTAGATTCGTGTGTAATTGGATGATAAGAAATTTTACCTTGTTCTTGTACGGTCACTTCTTGTTTCTTAGTCTCTTGAACCTTTTTCTCTTTTTTAGGCTCTTGACTTACATTGCTAGTATTACAGCCTGCTAGAATGGCAGACGTACATAAAGCAATTGCTGCGTATTTTCTCATAAAATCACCTTCTATTGTGTATTATGTTGCATACTCATATTTAAAATCCCCACCGCTGTAAGAGAGGTGGGGATATACCCTTGTTCATCATATCATTTTAGTAATGAGATAGGTTTTTAATAGAGGTATTTCTACCATCTTTTAGTAAAGTTTACTTTATCCCGCTATTTGTGAGCAGTAAGACCCCACCTCAGAATTCAGCAAAAGCAAAGAGGTTAGGTGGGGGGAATCAACTGCCCGTAAAAGCTCGATTGGTGAGGGCTAATAATCAGTGGGGGTGAACAAAACCCCCACTGATTAAAGTTTTACTTTATAAGAGATATGAATTTTTCCATTGATGTATTAGGCCCTACAAAGTGGCGTTTAATTAAGTACTGTTCGTTTGGCATCCCTTTTGTAATGTGATTACCGTGATCAGTAGTTACTGCGAACTCATAATGTTTTTTTGTTTCTTCAACAGCTGGGTCATTATAAGAACCTACTGGATAGGCGAGAGCGATGACCTTTTTACTAGTAAGGGCTTCGATTTTTTCTTTCGAACTACGTAATTCCTCATCATAATTGCTTGAATGAGCCATCATCGTATGATTAGCAGTATGTGATTGAATAGAAAAAATGCCTGAATCCATCATTTGTTTTATCTCATCTGTTGATAGACGATTTGGTTTGTCTATCTCATTTGCAGTAAGGAATTCAGTAGCCGTAGGTTGAAATCTATCATCCTTTAATTTTTGTAAAATATGAAGAGCGTTCATATTATTTTTTCGACCATCATCCATCGTTACAAAAACAGGTTTATTTACACGATTTATATCATTCCAACGTTCAAATGTAAGCATCGTATAACCGTTATCTTTTAAATATTGCATATGTTTTTCGAATTGCTCAGGTGGTACGTATAAGCCGTAATCCCCATCACTTGGTCCAGGGTATTTTTCAATCGCATGGTACATTAATACGGGTACATGTTGCTGGAATGTAATTTTAGATGTTACTAGATTTGTTTCAGTATGATCTTCTTTGATTCCTACTGTTTCAATTTGAAATTCGCCACGTTTTAAATGAAATGATTTTAAATGTAGTGGGAGGGCAAAGTCACGTTCTTTTTCTTGTGAAGTAAAAGTTTGTTTGTTTTCAGGACCATCAGCAGTACGCCAAATAGTGTAACGTACTTGTGTGAATGAATCTCTTAAATCCTTTGTATAAAGCGTGGTGTTTTGTGCGTTATATTCATACGGATCCCATGTAATAATCCCTTGTGTTAAAGGCAGTTCAACCGCTTTCGCTTTTTTTTGTTCAACTGTTTGTTTCGCCGTTGCTTCTTTTATTTGTTTATCACTAGTGCTACTAGTGTTACAACCTACGAGAATAGCAGAAGAAAGTAAAGCGATATATGTATATTTTTTCATTCTATCATCCTTCTATTGTGTTTTAATTATCATCACTTATGTCTTGAAATTATCATTCGTATAAGTGACACTAACTCAAATTTTCGATTTTAAAAATTTGAATTATACCCTTGTACATCATATCACTATAGAATATAGAGGGGAATACATTTTTGGAATAATTCGGAAAAACACTTTATGTTTTTCTGGTGGAGTTTACATAAAAATACATATAGAAGAAAGTAAAAAAACTCCACCTAAATTTCCTTTTGAAAAAGGAGAAGTAAGGTGGAGTTTTTTTATTATATAAACAATCCAGCGATTGTCGCAGATAAAATAGAAGCAAGTGTTGATGCAAATAGCATTTTCCAACCAAATTTTGATACGACGCTTCCTTGTTTTTCAGAAAGGGCACGGATTGTACCAACGATCGCACCAATTTGGCTAATACTTGCGAAGCTAATTAAGAATACTGTAACGATTCCAACTGTACGTGGAGATAATGTTGATGCAACACCTTTTAAATCAAGGATTGCTACAAACTCGTTTAATACAATCTTCGTACCCATAATACCACCAGCTGGGATAATATCTTGAGTTGGAATACCCATTAAGAATGCGAATGGAGCAAGTATATAACCGAAGATTTGTTGTAAAGTAACAGCATAGCCCATTGCACCTGAAGCTGCGCTAATTACGTAGTTTACAACTTCCATCACACCGATGAAGGCAATCATTAATGCAGCAACGATACCAGCTACTTTTAAACCATCAAGCGCACCGTTAATCATTGCGCCGATAAAGCTGTCTCCGAATAAAGTTCTATCAAATTTTTGAATCACTTCATCTTCTTTCTTCGTATCAACTGGTGTTAATAGCGAACAAACGATTAAGCTTGAGAATAAGTTTAGTGGAAGAGCTGCTAGTACATATTTCGCATCTAACATCATTACGTATGATGCTGTAACAGAAGCAGAAACGGAACTCATTGCAGAACAACAAATGATAAACATACGGTTTTTGTTAAAATGCTGTAAATCGTTTTTAATAACGATTAATGCTTCACTTGAACCGAAGAATACAGAGTTTACTGCGTGGAATGACTCGACGCGTGGTAAACCAGTAATTTTTGAAATTGCACCGCCGACAACGCGAACGATGAATGGTAAAACACCTAAATAACTAAAGATAGAAAGTAGTGCTGAGAAAAATACGATAATTAATAATACATTTAAGAAAAAGACAAAATCTCTTTGAATTCCATTAAAGAGAAAATCGACGCCTGTCGTACCAAGTTTAATTAGTTTGTTGAAAACTTTACTAATGAAGATGATAATTTGTTGACCAATTTTTGTGCCAAACATAAACCAACCGATTAAAATTTGGAAACCAATCATAATAGCAATTGCACGGAAGTTGATTTTACTTCTATTGTTTGACAAAGCAAAGCATAAACCTAAAACGACAAGAATACCGATAATGCTCATTACATATTGCATGTAGTTGCCCCTTTCAGAAGTTCGTATAAAGTTTGTACATAAAACGCTCGTTATATTACTAAAAGTAAAACAAAGAGGTTTTATGTCATACGTAAGATGTCTGACCTTTTAGAAAAATGAAAATAAAAAAAGACCCATATGGATTCACTTTCATCTATGAGAGAAAGCTAATCAATATGAGTCCTTTTTTGCACATAGGCTAATATTCATTAGTTTTCCCCATAGTCCAGCAATTTAAGGTTGCCGGGTAGAAACTCTCGATCCATATTATCGAGTATATATGAGGTAACATCGTCCGTATTAAATTAGTAGTAGCGTAACATTAACAGAGAACTATCGTCAATAGCTTTTTTTCTTCCGATAGAAAAAGACCATATAAGTATGATAAAATGTAACGCAGTGTTATGAAAAAGAGAGGTCGGAAAATGAGTACAAAAATGACGCCACCAGTTGAGAAAAATGATTTTATAGATGTAGTATTTGAAGATTTAACACATGATGGTGCCGGTGTTGCGAAAGTAAAGGGCTATCCTATTTTCGTTAAAAACGGATTACCAGGTGAAGAAGCACAAATTAAAATTATTAAAGTGAAGAAAAACTTCGCATTCGGTCGTTTAATGAAGCTTCATACAGAGAGCCCATATCGTAAAGATGCAGAATGCCCAGTGTACAATCAGTGCGGCGGTTGTCAGCTTCAGCACTTAACATATGAAGGACAATTACAAGCGAAAGAAAAACAAGTACGTGACGTTATGCAGCGCATTGGCGGATTAAGCGATGTTCCTGTGCACCCTGTACTTGGTATGAAGAACCCATGGGTATACCGTAACAAAGCACAAGTACCAATTGGAGAACGTGAAGGTGGACTTGTAGCTGGTTTCTATCGCCAAGGAACACATGACATTATTAATATGGAATCATGTTTAATTCAGGCAGAAGAAAACGATACATTAATCCAGGAAGTAAAACGTATTTGTGAAAAACACGGTATTTCGGCATACAACGAAGAGCGTAACAAAGGAACACTTCGCCATGTAATGGCTCGTTACGGACAAGTAACAGGGGAAATTATGCTTGTCTTCATTACTCGTACAGCAGAATTACCAAACAAAAAAGCAATCATTGAAGAAATTGCTGCGAAATTCCCAGAAGTAAAATCGATTGTTCAAAACGTAAACACGAAACGTACAAACGTAATCTTCGGAGACACGACGACAGTACTGTACGGATCAGAATACATTTATGACTTTATCGGTGACATTAAATTTGCAATTTCAGCACGTTCATTCTATCAAGTAAACCCAGAACAAACGAAAGTGTTATATGATAAAACGTTAGAATATGCAAAACTAGATGGCAACGAAACAGTAATTGATGCCTATTGCGGAATTGGATCAATTTCCTTATTCCTAGCGCAAAAAGCGAAAAAAGTGTACGGCGTTGAAATCGTCCCAGAAGCAATCGAAGACGCAAACCGAAACGCAGCACTAAACAACATGACAAACGCTGAGTTTGGCGTAGGAGAAGCAGAAGTAGTTATTCCAAAATGGTACAAAGAAGGCATAATCGCCGACACAATGGTCGTAGATCCACCGCGTAAAGGTTGTGATGATGCACTACTAAACACAATCATCGACATGAAACCAAAACGCGTCGTATACGTATCATGTAACCCAGCAACATTAGCACGTGACTTAAAAGTACTAGAAGAAGGCGGATATAAAACGCAGGAAGTACAACCTGTTGATATGTTCCCGCATACGACTCATGTGGAGTGTGTAGCTTGGCTTAAGTTGGTATAATAGGAAAGCAGTTGATATAGGAGAATCTATACCATCTGCTTTTTGGTTTACAAAAATACCATTTATAAGCGATTTTAGTTAAAATAAATATTGCTGATTTTCATAAATTATAAATTGAGAGTTTGAAATTGCATTCATATTGAGAGGATTTGAATTTGAAATGATAGATAATTTTTGGAGTGATTTACCACGACCATTTTTTGTACTTGCACCAATGGAAGATGTGACAGACGTTGTTTTCCGTCACGTAGTAAGTGAAGCTGGTAGCCCAGATGTATTCTTCACAGAGTTCACAAACTCGGATAGCTATTGTCATCCAGAAGGTATGAAAAGTGTACGTGGCCGTTTAATCTTTACAGAAGATGAACAACCGATCGTGGCGCATATTTGGGGAGATAATCCTGAATATTTCCGTCAAATGAGTATTGGTATGGCAGAGTTAGGATTTAAAGGTATTGATATTAACATGGGTTGCCCTGTACCGAACGTAGCATCAAGAGGAAAAGGTAGTGGCCTTATTCTACGTCCAGACGTTGCGGCAGAACTTATTCAAGCAGCAAAAGCGGGCGGACTACCTGTCAGCGTAAAAACACGACTGGGCTTTAAAGAGTTAAGCGAATGGGAAGATTGGTTAACGCATATTTTCAAACAAGATATCGCAAACCTTTCTATTCACTTACGTACAAGAGAAGAAATGAGCCAAGTCGATGCGCACTGGGAGCTAATTCCGGAAATTAAAAAATTGCGTGATCGCATTGCACCAAATACGTTAATAACAATCAATGGAGACATCCTTGATCGTAAAATGGGGCTGGAACTTGCTGAAAAATACGGCATTGATGGTGTAATGATCGGACGAGGTATCTTTAAAAATCCATTTGCTTTCGAAAAAGAGCCAAGAGAGCATAGCAGTAAAGAACACCTTGATCTTTTAAGACTACAACTTGATCTTCAAGATCAATATGCAGAAGTATTACCACGCTCTATCACAGGACTACATCGCTTCTTCAAAATTTATGTAAAAGGCTTCCCTGGAGCTGCTGAACTAAGAAATCAATTGATGAGTACGAAATCAACGAATGAAGTGCGTGCATTGCTTGATAAGTTTGAGGCGAGTGTTAATGTGGTAGAAGGTAGTGAAACAGTGTAACTTTTGAAAGTTACACTGTTTCATTTTAATTAAGGTGAACCGTACCACAAGTGATAGTAAAGCGTAGGTTTGAGTTGGAGGTTCCATTTAATTGTTTTTTGTAATATAGTTTGATAATAGCTAAGTAGAAATAAGTTTTTTATAAAGAATAATTAACATTTATTAGTGTTTATATGGAAGAGCGTCCTAGATATATAATTTTGGCGCTCTTTTTTATTATTTAAAATGTTAATTGTTGTAAAAGTTTAGATGAGGTAAAATAATGTATAAAGTATAAATTTAGTACATATTTTTAGTAGTTTTTATTAAAGGGAATGTGTAATTTGACGTTCTAGTTTATCTCAAAAGCGCTATGGGGTGGTTTCTTTATGGAAATTAAAATTTCAGCTTCAGCTATTCAATATTTAAAAGAAGCTCTTTGTAATATTTATTGGTATAAAAACGATTTGAAAGGTTTTTTATTAAATTGTATTAGTGATAAAACAATAATTTATAAGGTTGATTGGAGTAATTATAAGAGACAAATTGTTTCAGATATCATCGATGAGCTTATGAAAAATCAGGAGAGAAATCTTGGAGATATTCGTAGGATACTATACGAAGTAACTCAAATGACAAGTTTTCGTCATTTAGAGCAAATTGAAGATGGAAAGCGTAAAGCGGAAAGAGCCAAGGCGTCCGTATATGATTTGAAAAGGGTAATTGAGGATCATGATGCACAATTAAAAAAAGAAGCAGCAATAAGAAAAAAAAGAATAGAGAATATGGAGAAGATTAAATCAAGCCAAGCTTTATTGACACGCCTTGATGAGATAAAACAAATATATTCAAAGCTAGTGATATCTAAAGATCATCATCGTAGAGGATTTGAACTTGAAAAAGTTTTATACAATATATTTGAATTGTTCGATTTAGATCCAAGGGCTTCTTTTCGTAATATAGGAGAACAAATTGATGGTGCTTTTTCTTTAGAAGGAACTGATTATTTATTTGAAGCAAAATGGCAAAGTTATGCGGTTAATGCTTCAGATTTAGATGCTTTTTCAGGAAAGATTAGTCGTAAATTAGATAATACATTAGGGCTCTTTCTTTCGATAAATGGCTTTTCTGAAGATGCAGTGAAAGTTTATTCATTAGGACGGAGTACAATATTATTAATGGACGGAATGGATTTATTAGCGGTTTTAGAAAATCGAATTGATATAGTATCTCTTATTGTAAGGAAAAGGCGGCATGCTGCTCAGACTGGGAATATATATTTAAAAGTCGAAAAATTACTAAATGACTAACTTTAAAATAATTTGAGGAAGAACGTATTACAGTGATGATAGGGCAGAGAAGTGATTTAGAAGTTTTAATAAATGATTTTTAATAATATATCTCTCATGAATTTTATAATTAATATAAGATTTATGAGAGGGGTTATTTTTGTTAATTAATATAATATAGGAAAGATACGTTATGGATAGTAATGTATGGAGGTATTAATGTATGAGGAAAAGCTATAGAGAAATCACAATTCTGTCTGAGATTGAAAAAAAGATTAACACATTAAATAAAACAAGAAATAATCGAATTGAAATGAGTATTAGATTAAAGGGTTATAGTGATAAATGGAAGTTGATTTTTTTCTTCTTGAATATTGAAGCGGTAATTTTTGTATTATTGTCTTTGGGTGGTAAAGAAATACACCCGTTATTTGGGGAATCAATTTTTAGCTTAATGTCAGGCGTTTTTTCTATATATGTAATATTAGTACAATACTATATTAATGAACTTAATTATAATGAGAGGGCTCTTAAAGTTCATTATCATCAACTGGATCTAGAAGATTTAATCTTAAAATTAAAAGGACTAATATTAAATCATAATGTTAAGGGGAACACGAATGATGAACAAGCTTTAATTAAGTCATTTAATATCATAATGTTTGAATATCAATCCACTTTAAAAAATAACGAAAATCATGATTCAGTTGATAATGAAAAGAGTAAATTTAATCAGATTAATATAAAATTACAAGAAAAAAAAGTCAAAGAATTAGAAGGAAATGACGAAAGTGAAGATTCAAATGATGGAATCCAAAATGAGTTGGATTTAAAAGAAGTGAAGGATTACACTGTCGATAATATTATATTAAATATTAATAAGTTTTTTGTTTTTATTCCTATAGTTTTAGTAATGATTTTATTAATATTTGTAAAGTGAGTGTATATATAAGTGGAAAATAATAAGGTTTCAGAAATAGCCTATAGATATATCTTATCTATGTCGAAAACAAAAAAATTTAATCCTCAAACAATTGCTAATATAAATATCCTTAGGGAATATGGACTTAAGGGTATTAAAAGTGAAATGGAAAAAAGCGTTAAAGAATTTTGTGAAACGAATCCAGTAAAAAAATCTCGTGATTTTGTATATAAAAATGACTATTTTACGCCGAGAAATATGCATTTAATTAATCCGTTATATTACACCTATTACACATATATAGTTTTTAAAATAGCTGATTTATTTTTAAATGGTAATGGGAAGCTGAATTTTTCCAAAGAACGTATGGATATATTTTATTCAGGATTTTTAGATATGCATTCAAAAGAAGATATTCCAAAGAATGCAAATTTTAACACTAGCTATAGATTATTTCAAGAAGAAAGAGAAAAGTATTTTGGTATGCCGGTTTTAAAAGTGGATATACAGGATTTTTTTAATTCTATTAAAGTGAAATCACTTATTAATAGGTTAAGAGCCTATTTAGGTGAACAAAGTGTAATAAATGATTTGGAATATTTTCTTGATTTTTGTGGATTTGAATATCTACCACAATTTCATTACTCTATAGCTTCATCTATATTATCACAGTTCTATTTATTAGACTTTGATTCAAAAATGCATAGAACTTTGAAAAGAGAAAATCTCTTTTTAATACGATTTGTAGATGATATGTTCATTGTTTATCTAGATGGTGAAATGAATGAAAAAAGAAATAATGATTTATTAAATGAGATTAGTTATTTCTTATGGGAGGAGGAGTTAGTGTTAAATTCCTCTAAGACAAAATTATTAAGCCCACAGGAGTATCAAGATACATTTGAATTAATGGAAATGGAATATGATTTCGAAGAAATATCTTATTCAAGTGAAAAAATTATTGAGGATAGAACAGATGAAATTCTCGAAGAAGGATATTTAATTATACTCATAGAAAAATTATGCGAATTAGAAGAGTCAGTAGGAATAGATTTAAATGAATATAAAGAATTAATGAGGGAATATATTTCAATTGATGGTGAAGATACGAGGAAGGTGTTAAATAATATTATATTTTCTAACAAATGGAAAAATTTAGGCAAGCAAGACTTAAAGAAAATAATCGATAATTGGAGATATATCTTATTTAACCCTGCTCAATTTACTATTTTATACATATTAGTTTGTAGGCATCTAGAAAATAGGAATGTAATTAGTGGGTCAAGTATTAAAGAGGTTTTAAATTATTTATTCAGAAATGAAAATTTTAATTTTCGTGATACTTTAGTGGCTATATCTTATTTGTTTCAAAACCATAAGAAAAATAAGGACTTACTTAATAAAGTGGAAATTGTGAATCCAGAATATGTAGATTTCATAAGAAGTTTTATATAAAAATGAGAATTCTTTAGTTATAGAATGGATACTGATTTTATGAATTAAAATAATAATTTAGATAAAAAAGGAATAAAAAACACCTATAATAGTTGGTCTTTTTTATTCCTTTTTTATTATATCAAAATCAATAATCTCTCTAATATCCTCAATATTAAAAGTCTCGGCAATCTTCTCTATATGTTTAAAGTTAATATTTTGTCTTTTTTGATTAGCTAATTCACTTAAAGCTGCGTGGCGAATATCTGTTAATCTTGATAATTCTCTCAAGGATATTCCTTTTTCTTTAGTTAGTTCATGTATTTTCACTATAACTTTTCTGGTCATCTTTATCCCTACCCAACTTTTATCAGTTGACTTTATGGAGAAAGATACCATATAATTTTTCGAAAGGTGGTACGCTTTAACGTACCGCTTCTTCACTTTGATTGCTGATAAGCGGAAAAATTTATGGTGTAATATGTAAATTAGGGTACGTGGAATTGTGAATAAATAAAGGAATATAATTTTTTTTGCATAAAACAATATATATGTAAAAAATAGGATGTGATGAAGGTGAACTATATGAAAATGATAATGGTAATAGTTCTCTGTTTCTTAGTAGGATGTCAAAACTTAAATTCAAGCAGTAATCCTAATGATAAAGAGAATGTGGAATTGTCCAATAATGATGGAAAGCAACGTATAAAAGAAAAAAAGGAAATTTTGAATGTAAATGAAGATGAAATAAGGAAATTTATTGACAGTGCGGAATTTTTAGGATTACAGCAGGTTAAACCTGATAAATTATTTTTTACACACTTACAAGCCCCAGGGTTTTCTATTCAGTTAGAAGGAGAAAATCCAAGCAAAATGACGGGTGCTATGGTTGATATCTCTTATGAAAGTAAAAATGAATCAATGGGACGTGGAATTATTGCTAGCATGCTTAGTTTATTATTGAACAAGGAAGATGAGAGGCAAGCAAATTTATGGATTGCTAAACAGCTTGTTGAAGCTGAACGCTCTCTTAAGAGAGGGATAAAAACAGAGGAGACCAAGCTTAAGGTAGATGGATTAGTACTAGATTTTTTTCCACCAGCTACCCTAGATAACCCTAATGCGACCTTGTTGATATTTGCAACGGATACTAGGAAGAAATTAAAGGAATCGGAAAACTTCGTTCCAAATAATAAAAAGGAACATTTATCTAAGGAAGAAGCAAGTTTAGGAAAGCCTGATTCAAGTCCCAATAGCGTAGATGATTATGGAGTAACTAAATTAGCACGTGCTTCAGGTGAGGGAAATATTGAGTTAGTTAAAGAATTATTAAAGCAAGGTGCTAATCCTAATTTGTACGAAGCTCATGGAGAACCACCTTTAATTTGGGCAGTCCGATCAAGCCAAGATAACGTAGTAAAAATATTATTAGAAGCTGGAGCTAATCCAAATGTAAAATTAGCGGGAGGTATTACTCCTTTAATGATTGCAAAAGAAGAAGGAGCAAATGTTACTATTAAATATTTATTAGAGTATGGGGCCAAAGAATAATTGTTAAATAATGTATTAAAACCACTTGTTAATTCAAGTGGTTTTAATTTTTTACAAATTATATCTTTATTTTAATAAGTATATATAGTTCTCTCGATAACTTGTTGTAAGTGGTGGTAATAAAAATGAATTAACTATTAATTATATTAGGACGAAGTCCCTCTGCGTAGCAGAGAAGGGGTAACTTTGAAAGTAGTTAAAGGAGATTTTTAGGTAATGAAATTCAGTAAAGTAAGGTGTATATAGAAGCTTATTTGTAGCTGGAGAATCTTTGGAAAATGTACTTAATAGAGTTGTATTAGCTAAAAGATTAAAAGTCGTAAGTCACCTATTATTTAGGTGGCTTGTTCACATTTTGTTCACAATTATAATATTTTTTTAAAAAATTTATTAACCTTTCGGATATTTTTTTATTTTCCTCCTTTGTTTAAGTGAAAGTTAAAAAGGAGGAATAGAATGGAGAGTTATAACTGTAAATTAATTGATTTGGGCGATTATGTAAAAGTAATTAAATATGAAAAATCAATATCGACTGCTCAAGTTAAGGCTACAAGTAGAAGTATTAGTGAGAAGCTATATTTAAATGTACAAGAGAAAGGCTTATCTAAAGTAAGAAAACTGAAAAATAGCGAAATTGATAAATTTATCCATATTATTATCTCGAACTTTAAGGTTAATGACATGTTTATTACTTTAACCTATAAAAAAGAAGAGGTTACCATTAATGAAGCGAGTAAGGACTTTGATAATTGGATTAAACGAATGCGTTGGAGATATGGTGACTTTAAATATGTGGCTATACGTTCTTTTCAAAAGCGTGGAACTATTCATTATCATCTTTTGGTTGATATACCAAGATTGCCTAAAGAGGATTTGAAAAATAAAACTTTCGAGAAAATATGGGGACGTGGGGAGGTTTATATTGAACGAATTTATAAACTGGGAGTTGTATATTCTCATTCACCTTTACTAAAGTATTTGGTTGGTAATTTAAAGGAGTTTAAAGCCGATGAAAGAGCGTTTGGAAAAAGGTTATATATAAAGAGTAAAAATCTTATTGAGCCTACTGTAATTAAGGGTGACTACAATAAAATTATGGAGCATCTAAAGAAAGATAAATCTAATTTGGAGCAGATTGATAAACGTAAATGTAGTGTTGAATTTATTGGAAGTATAGAAACCGAAATATATATAAAAGAATAGAAATTAAAAGCAAGTTTGGTTTTAGAGTGTATTTATATTTAAAACATAAGTATTTTAAAATTATCTATGATGCCCCTAATAACGATACATTTAAAGTAATATTTAGGGTTTTGAAGAAATTTAAAAGGGTATTTTATAAAGTTACTGGATAAAATATCAATTTTTGTTGGAATTGCAATTAAGAAGTAATACAATTTGATTGTAAAATATTAACAATTATTATTTTTTAAGATGAATGTTACGTTAATTAGAATTTTCGTTACGCTAGGAGGAAAAATGATGAATGTAATAGGGTATATAAGGGTTTCTACGCTTGGACAAGTAAAAGATGGTTATAGTCTTTCTTACCAGAGAGACGAAATTAAATCATACTGCGAAAAACAAGGATGGAATTTACTAGAGATTTTTATTGACGCTGGTATAAGCGGGGCAAAAGTAGATGAGGAAGCTTTAGAAGTAGAAAGAGAAGGCTTTCAAGACATGCTGACCGAGATTTCTACTTCGAAGGTAGATTTTGTAATAGTTCTAAATACGAACCGTTTATGGCGTTCTGATATCGTTAAGGTCTTAGTTCATCGGGAGCTTAAAAGGTATGATGTAGATGTTAAAAGTATAGAACAGTCGAATTATAGCATTTATAAGAAAGATCCAAATGATTTCTTGGTAAATGGATTAATGGAATTATTGGACGAGTATCAGCGGATGGAGATTACGATGAAACTAGGACGTGGTCGTAATATGAAAGCAAGGCAAGGGAAATACGCAGGAGGAAGAGCTGCTTTCGGTTATAGAGCGAAAAAGGGGCAAAAATTTCTTGAGGTAAATCAAGAGGAATCGTTAGTCATTAAACGATTATTTGAGCTAAAAAGAAATTTTCCTGGATGGTCTTTATCTGAATTAGCTTCTCAACTAAATGCTGAGGGATATTCTACTCAACAACGTAAAAAGTTTACTAAGGTCCAAGTTAAACGAATATTAGACCGTAAAGATTTCTACGAGGGTGCTTATAGCTATGGTGAAATAAAGACTAAGGGTGTACACGAACCGATTCTGTAAAAATTCAACATAAAGAGGAGAGAGAGAAATGGGAGCAAAAGAAAATAATGAGGTTATAAACCTTTTAGTACCCACCGTTGAGGAGACGAAAAGAAATGAATTAATTAGTTTGCTAGCTTACTTAATAAAGACACAAGCGAATAAAGAGGTGGGATAATTGAATGAACCAATCACTTTTTAAAATTGCTATATATACGAGAGTTTCAACTGAAGAACAGGCTAAAGAAGGATTTTCCTTAGGAGCCCAAGAGGACATCTTGAAAAAATATGCTGAAAGTAATAATTTTGAAGTATATGGTATATATTCCGATGATGGATATTCGGGAAAAAACTATGAACGCCCTGAAATACAACGATTATTTAAGCATCTATATGAGGGGAAGTTTCAAGCGATTCTAGTGAAATCCGTTGATAGGATTTCACGAAGGCTTAGTGATATTTCTAAATTACTAGATGATGTATTATTACCAAATAATTGCCGTTTGTTAGTAAGTGATAATAATTTAGATAGCTCTACTTTAAATGGAAGTATGTTTATAAACTTCTTAGGTACTTTCGCTCAATATGAACGTGGAATGATTATTGAACGAGTAAAAACTGGTATGGAAAAAAGGGCAGAACAAGGCTATTGGAATGGTGGTATCGTTTTAGGCTATGACAACGTAAATAAGAGATTAGTTATTAATAAAGAGGAAGCGTCGATAGTTAGAAGGATATTTAAGTTGAGAGCGGTGGGAAAAGGATATAAAGCCATTGCCCACCTATTAAACGAAGCGGGGTATAGATCAAAGAAAGGAAAACTCTTTAGCATCTGTACCGTAAAGACGATATTAGAGAATGAAATCTATATAGGGAAAGTTAAATGGGGGAAGAGAAGGGATTGGAATACTAAAAGGCGAAAAGGAGTAACGAAAGACTATGTATTAGTCGAAGGGAAACATGATGCTATAATTTCCTTAGAGCTTTGGGTGAAAGTGCAAGTTGTTAATAATACAAATAGGGAAAGTGTATCAAAGAATCGAAATTTTAATGGCGACTTTATTCTATCGGGGATTTTACGTTGCCCCGCTTGTGGGGCAGGAACTGTAATGAGTAAATCGAAGAAAAGAGATGGTAGCGGTTATTACTTATACTATATGTGCCAAGCATTCGCCAGTAAAGGTGTAAAAGCGTGTAAATCCAATCTAATTGGTAAAGAGAACATTGAAAAAAAGGTGCTTCAAAAAATTAGGGAGCTATTAAGTGACATGACTATTGTAGACGAGGTACTTAATAAAATTAAGAAGCAAAATATTCTCCAAGAAAACTCTGTTAAAGATACCTTGTTATTAAATAAAAAAGGCCTTCATAAGAAAAAATCCTATTTAGATAAGTTAAATAATGATTATTTTTCGGAAAAAATTAGGGCGGAAGTTTATAATATGCAAGCCGAAGCACTTCTAAAGGATGTAGCTGATTTAGAGGAAAAAGGAAGAGAAATAGAAAGGGAATACGAAGATTTAAAATCTGAAACGATAATTACTAAGGAAACGGTTAATGAAGCATTGAAAAACTTTAATAATTTATTTGATAATGCGACCTACGAACAAAGGAAAATGCTTATAAGGACAATAATAAAAAAGATAGAAGTTGAACCGAACCGAAAAGATTTAAGGTGTATAAGCTTTTGGTTTGATTATGATGATGCTTTACTACTTAGTAAGACAGGGGGAACCGTACCACAAATAAAAAGTAAAACCTAGGTAAACATAATCAATCTATTTCACCTGAATTTTGCGTAACATTTACGTTTGAGTTGCATAAAAAGAAATGGACTAACCTATATCAGGTTAGTCCATTTTTTAGTGTGTTAATTAATAGTAAATCCCCATCCTTTTTTGCTTTATTAATATTATCCTCAAAGGAAGGAGCTATCCCACTACCAACTAAAATACTTTTTACAGTATTTGATTGAAGGCGTTTCTATCGATAGGACCTTTCTTAATTTCTAATACAATAAATTCGTTATTAGAAGTATCTCTTAATAATAAATAAAATCATCCCCACAAGCATTAATCCACCTAAGACTACAAAACCTACCTCTAAAATGTTAAAGTAGTAATTTGACGACATTAATTTATACATGCTAAAAGCATTATTATATTTAACATTTCAGGAGGAAAAACAATGGCAATGAGCAACAACGATATATTAAAAAGAGTAAGGTACGCTTTAGATATAAGAGATATAGATATGGTAGAAATCTTTAAACTTGGTGGTATGGAAGTAACGAAAGAAGACGTAGTTGATATGCTTACAAAAATAAAGAGAGCACCTCAGCATGAAGCTGAAAATGATGATGTAATCGAAGATGAGTACGTATTAACATGCGACATGATGATGCTAGAGGCATTTTTAAATGGATTTATTACTTTAAAAAGAGGGAAGCAAGATCCGAAACCAGGACAACCGGCACCTGTACAAAGCAAAGAGAGTGCGAATAACCTTCTGCTAAAGAAAATGAAAATCGCACTATCATTAACGAGTGAGGATGTACTTGATATATTAGATAGCGTAGGCGTTTCAGTAACAAAAGGAGAGTTAGGCGCTCTGTTAAGAAAGAAAGGCCATAAAAATTACAAAGAGTGCGGCGATAGATACGCAAGGAATTTCATTAAGGGATTAGGTGTAAAGTATAGAGGGTAATGAGTTTGTTAAAGCAGCAAATGATATAATAGGTAGAGTAGGACGTTTGTATCCTACTCTTTTTTATTTGTAAAAATAATATGCTAGGTGATGAAATGGTACATACATATTTAGGTGAGACAATTAATTTTCATATAACTTATAAAAAGAAAAAGTCGGTGCGTCTTTTTGTAGATTCGTACGGAAATGTGGAAGTGCAGGCTCCGAAAGGGACACCTGTTGAATACTTAGTCCAGTTGCTAGAGGAGAAGTGGGATTGGATCCAGACAACACGTAAGGAAATGCAGGAGAGAGCGCTTGGACCACAGGAAAAGGATTATGATCAAGGAGAGGGTTTTCTGTATTTAGGGAATACGTATCCGATACAGGTTTCTCAAGATGCAAATATTACGCAAGACAATGCAGTGTTTGAAGAGGATAAGCTACATATTTATGTGAAAGAGCTTAAGGATGAGAAAATACAACAAGCGTTAAAACGATTTTACTATAAGCAGTGTAAGTCATTAGTAGAGAAGAGTATTAAAGTGCATCAAAGTAATTTCAAAACAAAACCGCGTTCTATTCGTATTACAGATAGTAGTCGCACGTGGGGAACGTGTGATTCAAATTTACAACTAACATTCAATTGGAAGCTAGCGATGGCACCACAGCAAGTAATTGACTATGTAGTTGTTCATGAAATGTGTCATATGGTTCATTTAAATCACGATCGTTCTTTTTGGCGCCTTGTCGGGAAGATCATGCCTGATTATAAAGAAATGGAAAACTGGTTAGCGTTATCTAGTTGGAAGATGACGGTTTAGGAAGGGATATCGATTTTTGTCGGTAAATCGATATTTCTTGTCGAATCGTTGATATATTGTGAGTTATGATAGATATATTTGAAAAATCGTTGATATATTGTAAGTTAGGATAGATATATTCGAAAAATCGTTGATATAATTTCATTTACCACAGAATTGTTTAACGGATCGAAAAAAGGAGATGTCACAAGGGACATCTCCTTTTTTCGAGCATATAGATCATCGCCCAAACTTCACAACAAAATCTCCGTCCACTTTTTCCATCTCATACCCACGATACCCTTCCGAAAGCAACGCCTGCTGTCCAATAGCGTCACTCATCGGAACACTCTTAACATCCGTCCAATTTCTTTCCTTGTCCCCACGTAATTCCTTCACAAAAACATACCGCATACTCCCGCTATATTTCTTCTTCAATGCAGCAATCTCCATTCCTTGCGCAAACTTATCTTTTAAACTTGGAATGTTAAAAGGAGCAACGGTGCAGCAAACGTAATCGTATTTGCTATCTTCGTTTTGTAATTCGTCCATGATAACTGTCGCCAATATTTTTTGCATCCCATTTCCTCGGCAGCTCGGATGAACATTTGAAATTTCTTGATAGATGACGCGATGTAGTTCGCTTTCTGCTATGCCAATATCAAGTCCTAAATGTTCGTCGTCGATAGGAGGAACGAGTAGGGCACGAAATGCGATGAGTTTGTTTTCGATAAAAGCACCGATCATCATGCCGTTTCCTTCTAGAATGTATTGAAATTCTTCTAGCGAGAGTGGCTGTAAGCGACTTTTATCTTCTAGCGCCTCAACTACAACGTTTTGTAATGATAAGATTTGTTCAATGTTCTCTAGTGTTAGTAATGTAACGTGAAATGGTTCGTTATTTTGTTTTAATGATCCTTTGTATAGAACTGTCATGCGTTAGTCCTCCTTTAGCGTACAACGTCTTGAAAGACGGTTAGTTCTTGTAATGTATCTTCATTTATTTCAATGCCGAGTCCTGGCTTTTCGTTTAAGCGAATGAATGGTACGTCGTAATGTAAGTTTCCGATGTCTTTCGTGAATTTTAATGGTCCTGTTAGCTCGACGCTCGTAATGATTTTTTTCGCGAAAGCGACATGGAATCCTGCGGAAGAGGCAACGGATGATTCGACCATGGATCCAACTTGGCATTCAATGCCGACCATTTCTGCTTGATGAGCGAGTTTTACAGCGGGATATATGCCGCCGCATTTCATTAGTTTTATATTTACTTTATCAGCCGCGTCTAATTTAATGATTTGGCGCATTTCACGAGAACCTTTTAATCCTTCATCAATCATAAGCGGAAGGTCTGTTTTAGAGCGAATGTGAGCCATTGCGTCAATATCGTCTGCGACAACAGGCTGTTCAATCCAGTCGATGTTTAAATGACCTAATGAACGAAGGGCCGTTAATGTGTTTGCGCTATTTTGCCATCCTTGGTTTACATCAACACGAATCGCGATATCACTTCCTACACGTTCACGTACCGCTTCAATACGTTTTACATCTTCTTTTACATTCGTACCGACTTTCATTTTGAAAGATTGGTAACCTTTCTGAATCATAGAGGCAGCTTCTTCTGCCATGTCCTCTGGATTAGCAATACTTAAGACGTGAGTGACAGGGAAGTCTTCATGGTAGCGTCCGCCAATTAATTGATATACAGGTTGATTTAATTTTTTGCCCATTATATCAAAACAAGCAATATCAATCGCGGCCTTCGCAGTAGGCACACCGTAAATTGTATTGTCCATCATATCGTGTATTTTCTCGATATTCATTGGATTTTGTCCGATGAGAGCAGGTGCTAGCGTATGTTTTAAAGTATGGAAAGTACTTTCCCATGATTCGCCTGTAACGTGATCATCAGCAACGCCCTCACCGTAACCGATAATGCCTTCATCTGTTTCCATTTTGACGATAACAGAAGGCATATCAGAATAAGAACCATAACTAATAACAAACGGATCACGAAGCGGTAAACGAATTGCGTAAAGATGAATAGCTGTAATTTTCATTAGGTAGAGACCCCTTTCTGTTTACAATAGTTTTGTACATTTGATATAGTTGACGTTAAATAGTCGTTAATTAATAATAAGGAGTTAGAGAAATGATGATAAAAATTGCAGTTGTCGGTTCAAAGGAGTTTATGGAGAATCTTTTACCTATTGCTCATAAACTAGAAGAAATAGAGATTAATCCATATATTTATCTTCATCCGGCAGAATCTTCTGAACTATTAAAGCGTTTAAAGCCTTGTGATTTCATCTTTTTCTCAGGTGCTTTACCTTATTATATGGCAAAAGAAATAAGAGAACAATTACGAATTCCAAGTACGTACTTACAGCAAGACGAGACAACTGTCGCATCTTCCATTCTTTCTGTCATGTATCATCAAGGTATTCAACCACATAACATTTCAATTGATTTAGTAGACCGCTCATTCATTACAAATGTGTTCCATGATATCGGTATAAAAGAAAGTCCACAAGTGTTTGATTATGAAAACATGCTGTGGAGTAAAGATGAAATAAATAGAGTTATTGATTTTCATGTAGCTAAATATGAATCTGGAGATGCTCATTTAGCTTTAACTAGTATTCACGCTGTCTATGATGAACTTCAAAAAATAGGTATTCCTTCAGAGCGTATGATAGATCCGAAGCAATCCATTATACATGGATTAAAAGATGCGAAAATAAAAGCTGAGTTAGCAAAAAGCCATTCAGCTACTGTTGGTGCTTGTATGATTTCTTCTTTAGAATTACGAGAAGGTTTGCTTGAGCAATTAGATGTCATTTCAAAAGAACTACGTGGTTCATTTAAAAAAGTTGATGAAATGACATTCATTTTGTATACGACTCGTGGTGATATTGAATCGATTATAAAAACAAATATAATAAATAATTTATTTGCGAGTATAGAAGGAACGATAGCTATTGGATTTGGTTACGGAAAAACTGTGAAGGAAGCAGAGCAAAATGCTAAAATCGCTCAAAGTTTCGCGAAGAATAATCCAATAGACCACTGTTTTTATATACTAACAAGTGATAAAGAACTATTTGGTCCGTTCCCGAAAGAACAGAGAGTACAAAGTTTGAAGAATGACAACCCGGAACTCATGAAAATAGCGAAGGAAACGAAACTGAGTCCAGCAAACTTATCAAAAATTATTCAATTTAGTCAATCACATCCGTCATTGAAGTTTACAGCAGCGGATCTTTCTGAATACTTACAAGTGACTCGGCGATCGACAGAAAGGTTATTAAAGAAACTAGTTGATTATGGGTATGCTCATATTTGCGGCGAGGAAATGCCCTATCAACAAGGGCGCCCCCGCGCAATATATGAAATGAATTTACCAGTATCTTTAAGCTTCTAGTTGTGCCTTTTGTTTTTTTAATAGTTCTGCTTTTTCAATGTCTGATAGTTTCGTAATTGTGAGACCAGTTATGCCGTAAATGATTGAAATAATAGGTACGATGAAATTCAATATAGCATAAGGAGCATATTCGAATGCGCCAACTCCAAGTGTTGCGAGTATAAATACACCACATGTATTCCAAGGTACGAAAACAGAAGTTAATGTTCCGCCATCTTCTAATGCTCTGGACAAATTTTTAGAATGTAGTCCTTTTTCTGTGTATGCATTTGCGTACATTCTTGAAGGAACAACAATCGAAATATATTGTTCAGAGCAAGTAAGGTTTGTTGCAAAGCAAGATGCGATAGTAGAAGCGATAAGTCCTTTTGCTGATGTCGCTAATTTTAAAATTTGATTCACAATTGAGCGAAGAATGCCAGTATGTTCTAATACTCCTCCAAAAGTCATAGCGACAATTGTCATAGAAACTGTATTCATCATCGAATTTAAGCCACCGCGGTTAAAGAGTTCGTCTACTAGCTTGTTACCAGTGTCTATGACAAACCCATTTTGGAGTGCACCGACAGATGCGGAGACAGAACCACCTTGAATAAAGACTTGTGATAAAAATCCTAAAATAATACCTACGAGAATAGCCGGGATCGCAGGAACCTTTTTAGCGACCAATACCATAACAACTACAGGTATAATTAATAGGAAAGGTGAGATAACAAAGTTTTGTTGCAATACTTGTAACGTTTGATCGATACCTTTTGCATCAATATTGTTAGCGCCGAAGCTTCTTCCTAAGAACGCATAAACGATAAGAGTAATAATTAAACCTGGAATTGTAGTAAATAACATATGACGAATATGTGTGAATAGATCTGTATTTGTTAATCCTGCAGCTAAGTTTGTCGTGTCTGAAAGCGGTGACATTTTATCGCCGAAATAAGAACCGGAAATGATAGCACCGGCAACCATTGGAGCTGGGATTCCCATACTTAGGCCAATTCCCATTCCTGCAACCCCAATTGTTCCCATTGTAGACCAAGAGCTACCGATAGCTAATGCAACAATAGAACAAATAATTGTAATTGAAACTAAAAATAGTGATGGAGTTAAAAGATTTAAACCGTAATAAATCATTGTTGCGACGATTCCGCCGCCAATCCAAGCACCAATCGTTAAACCTACTAGAATAATGATAACGATAGCGGGTAATGCGAGGCGAATTCCTTTATACATTGCTTCTTCAATGTCGTTCCATTTGTAACCGTAACGCCAAGCAACGATAGAAGCAACGGTTGTACCGATAATAAGTGGGACGTGAGGGCTTTGTTTTAATACAACAATTGTAACCATCATAACTGCAACTGTAATGATAATAGGGATTATTGCTACGCCAAAAGGTATTTCTTTTTTCATAAATTGCCTCCTCATTATGTATGTTTGTATTTTTTAGAATTGTCGCAAAATAGACGTTATTAAATTATAATAACTAAAAAATGATATGAGCGTCAATAAAAAACAGAAAATAAGGAATGTTCTATCGTTATAAAGTGAGTGGAAATAAGTTGTCGATCGTATTTAAAAATAAACAATTGACTTTTTTCTTAAAATTCAATATGTTCATAAAAACATCTGTTTTTCATAAGTATAATTAACCTGAATGGTTTTGAAATTTGGGAAGGAGAATGTAGCTTTGAAAACATTAGAATTACAAGAGCGGTTAACTGAAATTTTTCAGCATTTACATGAAAACCCTGAAGTGAGTTGGAAAGAGTATGAAACGACAGCGTATATTACTAACTTTTTAAAAGAAGAAGGAATTTCATATAAAATATTTGATGATTGCCCAGGCGTGATTGCTGAAATTGGAAGCGGAAATCCAGTGATTGCAATTCGTGCCGATATGGATGCACTTTGGCAAGAAGTGGACGGAGAGTTTAAAGCGAATCATTCATGTGGTCACGATGCTCATATGACAATTGTGATGGGGCTTATTTTACAATTGAAAAATATGAGATGGGATAGTGGAACGGTTAGATTTATTTTTCAGCCGGCAGAGGAAAAAGGAAATGGTTCTTTAAAGATGGTAGAGAAGGGTGCTGTGGATGATGCTGATTTCTTATTTGGTGTTCATTTAAGACCGATTGAAGAACTGCCTTTGAAACAAGCTGCCCCGTCTATTCGTCACGGAGCAGCAGGATTTTTAGAAGGAACGATTCATGGAGATGATGCACATGGGGCACGCCCACATCAAGGGATAAATGCAATTGACGTCATTTCTATGATCAATATCGGTTTGAAAAATATATGGCTACCACCGCAAAGTTCATATTCAGTGAAGATGACAAGGTGCCAAGCTGGTGGAGATAATTTAAATATCATTCCAGGTAACGGGCATTTTAGCTTAGATGTAAGAGCAGAAAATAATACATTATTGAAAGAATTAAAGAAAAAAATAGAACATGTAATAGAAGCAGCTGCATCGATGGGGTCGAAAACTTCATACGAATGGATCGATCTTGCGCCAGGAGCAGAGGTGTCAGAAGAAGCAGAGCGCTATATGCGTAAAGGTATTCTTGAAGTGTACGGGGAAGAGGGATGCACTGGGCCACTGTACACGACAGGAAGCGATGATTTCCATTACTACACAGTGAAGAGACCACATTTAAAAGCTGTCATGCTTGGACTAGGGGCCAACCTACAACCTGGATTACACCATCCGTATATGAAGTTCGATCATAGTTGTATCATGGATGGAGTAGAAATATTGAAACAAACTGTATTGAAAGTATTAGAGGACAGGGGCTAGAGAGCTCCTGTTTTTTTGTAGGAATTTGTCGGTAAGTCGATATATTGAAAAAATCGTTGATATATTTGAAGTTACGATAGATATATTCCGAAAATCGTTTATATAATTTCACGTACCAATTAATTCGATGAAAAATCCCTCTCCAGTACATGGTGTATAATAAGAAGTACCATTTCTTATTAGGAGAAAATCAATGAACGAACAATATTATGATGCAGTTTTAAACATAAAAACAGTCGGTGAGCAAAAAGGATTTAACAAGTCTATGCACTATCACCGTTATGAACCGACGCCGTATAGCGGATTAGATGAGTTATTGAATCAATATGAAATAAGAAGTAGCGACCAGGTTGTAGACTTTGGATGCGGAAAAGGACGATTAAACTTTTACATGCACCATAAGTGTGGCGCTTCAGCGGTTGGAATTGAAATGAATGAAGAGTTTTATAAAGAAGCAATGGATAATCTTGAGCGTTATGCACGCAAGGTAAGAAACAGTAAAGATAAAATTGGATTTGAATGTTGTTTAGCGCAGGAATATGAGATTGATCCACGTGATAATCGGTTTTATTTCTTTAATCCATTTTCTGTACAAGTGTTTATGAACGTAGTCAATAACATTTTGCTTTCGGTAGAGGAAATAGAGAGAGAAGTGGATATTATTTTATATTATCCTTCTGAGGACTATATTTTCTTCTTAGAAAATCAGACTGCGTTTGAATTGAAGAGGGAAGTTAGATTGCCAGGTGCTTATGAGAAGAATGGGAATGAGAGGTTTTTAGTGTATAGATTGGAGTGTTAATGTATGGGTGCTTGGGGAGTAGCAATATTATCAGACGATATCTTTAATATGCTGGAAGGAATTTGACGACCATATAATGTAATAAAAAAAGACGCGCTCCCAATTGGGAGCGCGTCTTTTACTCACGTCTATAAATTAGTTACGGATTAAGTAATCAAATGCACCTAAAGCTGCGTTTGCACCTGAACCCATAGAGATGATGATTTGTTTGTACGGATTATTTGTACAGTCACCTGCAGCAAACACTCCTGGTACGTTTGTAGCGCCGTGCTTGTCTGTTACGATTTCACCGCGAGCGCGTTCAACTGTTTCGCCTAACCAGTCTGTGTTTGGCACAAGACCGATTTGTACGAATACACCTTGTAATTCAACGTGATGAACTTCTTCAGTTTCACGATCGATGTAAGAAATACCGTTTACTTTATCAGTACCAGTGATTTCTTTCGTTTGAACGTTTTTCAGAACAGTTACGTTTGGTAAGCTGTTAAGACGCTCTTGTAATACAGCATCAGCTTTTAATTCTGGCATGAATTCAAGAACAGTTACGTGCTTAACGATACCTGCTAAGTCGATAGCTGCTTCAATACCAGAGTTACCTCCGCCGATAACTGCTACGTCTTTTCCGATGAATAATGGACCGTCACAGTGTGGGCAGTATGCTACACCTTTATTTTTGAACTCAGCTTCACCTGGTACGCCAACGTTACGCCAGCGAGCACCTGTTGAAACGATTACGCTCTTACTTTTCAGAATAGCGCCGTTTTCAAGTTCCACTTCAATAAGTTCTTTTTTCTCTAAACGTTTCGCACGTTGTAGATTCATTACATCGATGTCGTATTCTTTTACGTGCTCTTCAAGACTTGCTACTAGCTTAGGACCTTCAGTGCGTTTTACGCTGATGAAGTTCTCAATACCCATAGTATCCATTACTTGACCGCCGAAGCGCTCAGCAACGATACCAGTGCGGATACCTTTACGTGCTGCATAAATTGCTGCACTTGCACCAGCAGGGCCGCCACCAACAACAAGAACATCGTAAGGATCTTTATCAGAAAGCTCTGATGCATCTGGACCGTTACCCATTTTAGCTAAAATTTCTTCAAGTGTCATACGACCGCTTCCGAAAGATTCGCCGTTTAGGAAAACTGTTGGTACTGCCATGATGTCTTTGCTTTCTACTTCCTCTTTGAATGCAGCGCCATCAATCATAGTATGTGTAATACCAGAGTTTAGAACGCTCATTACGTTAAGAGCTTGTACAACATCAGGACAGTTATGACAACTTAGGCTGATATAAGATTCAAAATGATATTCGCCTTGAATGTTTTTAATTTGATCGATTAATTTTTGTTCAACTTTTGGAGCGCGTCCACTTACTTGTAGTAAAGCTAACACTAATGAAGTAAATTCGTGTCCTAATGGAATACCAGCGAATACGACACCAGTGTCTTCACCAGGGCGATTTACGCTAAAGCTTGGTGTTCTCTCTAATTCAACTTTTTCTACTGTAATCTTAGATGACATAGTAGCTAATTCGTCTACTAGAGCTAACATATCTTTAGATACGTCGTCGTCTCCAGCGCTTACTTTAAGTAAAATATCGTTCTCCATTAACTGAAGGTATTGGGATAGTTGTGTTTTTATATCTGCATCTAGTATCATTTTGATCGAACTCCTTAGATTTTGCCTACAAGGTCAAGGCTTGGTTTAAGTGTTGCAGAACCCTCTTGCCATTTAGCTGGGCAAACTTCACCTGGGTTGTTACGTACGTATTGAGCTGCTTTAATTTTGTTAACAAGAATGCTTGCGTCACGGCCGATACCGTCAGCATTGATTTCCATAGATTGGATAACGCCGTCTGGATCGATGATGAATGTACCACGAGCAGCAAGACCTTCTTCTTCCATTAAAACATTGAAGTTTGTAGTGATTGTGCGAGTTGGGTCACCAATCATAATGTATTCGATTTTGCCGATAGTTTCTGAGCTATCATGCCATGCTTTGTGAGTGAAGTGAGTGTCTGTAGATACAGAGTATACTTCAACGCCTAAGTCTTTAAGAGTTGCATATTGGTTTTGTAAGTCTTCAAGTTCAGTTGGGCAAACGAATGTGAAGTCAGCTGGGTAGAAACAAACTACACTCCATTTTCCTTTTAAACTTTCGTCAGTAACTTGGATAAATTCTCCATTATGGTAAGCATTAGCTTTAAACGGTTTTACTTCTGTGCCGATTAATAACATATTAAAATTCCTCCTAAATGTTGGTTTTGAGCATCAAAAAATAGTGTGCTCATAAAATATATTTTTTAATTAACTATAATAATTCTAATTCAATATTAATTATCATATAGAAGTGGTTATTTTGTCAAGAGAATAAACCAACTTTATATCAATTTAATTAATATTTATTCTCAATTAAGGTTGTTAGAGAATTAAAAGGTGGTTTTCATGTAATCGATTTTCAACGAGTATGTAAAAGAGTAGTGCGTATGTTAGAGACATGGTGTAAGTATAAATTGTTAGGAAGGGAATATTTCTTAGAAGTTGTGGATTTGAAAAGGATTGCTTATTTCTATTTTACAAAGAATTGTGCGATAAATAAAATAAAATGAATTAGAATCTTTTTGAACATTTTTTGTCATCTCAAATATATAATTAGGAAGCATATTGCAGTAATATAGAAACATTGACTCAAGATGTTAACAAGATATAATAAAACCTAGATATACCTTTCAAAAAGAAGAAGATATAATATAGGATGAAAAAATTTCACCCTATTATTTTTTTACGACCTTTAGAAAACGCTTACAATTAGTGTGGAGGGGAAACCATGTCTAAGTTCACAAAGTATTTTTTAATGGAAGCTAAAGATGTGATTGCATATGTGCAAGAGAAATTACCTAAGTTCGAACATGCAAAGGGGTTACAGTGTAAAGAAATAGGCGATGGTAATTTAAATTATGTATTCCGCGTTTGGGATGAACAGAAGAATATTTCTGTCATTGTAAAGCAAGCTGGGCATACAGCACGCATTTCAGATGAGTTTAAGTTGTCGACGAATCGTATTCGTATAGAATCAGATGTTTTGCAGTTAGAGGAGGAGTTAGCACCTGGGCTTGTTCCAAAGGTATATTTGTTTGATAGTGTGATGAATTGTTGCGTAATGGAAGATTTATCGGACCATACAATATTACGTACAGCACTTATAAATCATCAAATGTTTCCAAAGCTTGCTGACGATGTAACGACTTTTTTGGTAAACACACTCTTATTAACATCGGATGTTGTAATGAATCATAAAGAGAAGAAGGAACTTGTGAAGAATTATATAAATCCTGAATTATGTGAGATTACAGAAGACCTCGTCTACGCTGAGCCATTTACAAATCATAATAAGCGTAACGAGTTATTTACGTTAAATGAAGGATGGATTAGAGAGCATATTTATAGTGATAAAGAGCTTCGTATGGAAGTAGCAAAACTTAAGTTTTCTTTTATGACGAATGCACAGGCGCTTATTCATGGTGATCTGCATACTGGTTCTGTTTTTGTGAAAAATGATTCCACGAAGATTATTGATCCTGAGTTTGCCTTTTATGGACCAATGGGATATGACGTTGGGAATGTAATGGCGAATTTAATGTTTGCTTGGGTGAATGCAGATGCGACCATGGCGCTTGGAGCTGAGAAAGATACGTACATGGATTGGATACAATCGACAATGGTAGAGGTAATTGATTTATTTAAGAAGAAGTTTTTAGATGCTTGGAATATTCATGTGACCGAGATTATGGCGAAGGAAGAAGGCTTTAACGAAGTATATTTACAATCTGTATTAGAAGATACGGCTGCAGTGACGGGCCTTGAGTTAATTCGTCGTATTGTTGGGCTAGCGAAAGTAAAGGATATTACTAGTATCGAGAATGAGGAAGCACGTGCTAGAGCAGAACGCATTTGTCTTCAAGTAGCGAAGAAATTTATTTTACGGGCTAATCAATATAAAACAGGCACAAGTTTTGTAGAAACGTTAAAAGAACAGTCAATGCACTACGCGAAGTAAGGGGAGAAGATGATGGAAGAGCAATTAATACCCATTCAGTGGAAAGATGATGCTTTAGTTTTATTAGATCAAACATTATTACCGAATGAGGTTGTCTATGAATCTTTCAAGACAGCTGAAAGTGTGTGGGATGCCATTCAAGTAATGAAAGTACGAGGAGCACCAGCAATTGGTGTTTCGGCAGCGTATGGTGTGTATTTAGGAACAAAGGAAGTTACTCAAAGTAAGATGGAAGACTTTATAGAGGAAGTCAAAAAGGTATGTGTATATTTGGCAACATCAAGGCCAACAGCAGTAAATTTATTTTGGGCACTTGAAAGAATGGAAGCGGTAGCGACAGAGAACGCGCACTTATCAATCGCTCAGTTGAAAGATAGATTACTAGAAGAGGCAAAAGAGATTCATAGAGAAGATGAAGAAATTAACCGTCAAATCGGAGAACATGCATTAACATTATTCCATGATGGAATGGGTGTATTAACACATTGTAATGCTGGTGCGTTAGCGACGACTAAGTATGGGACTGCGACAGCTCCAATGTACTTAGCGAAAGAAAAAGGATGGGACTTAAAAATCTATTCAGATGAAACACGCCCTAGGTTACAAGGTTCAACGTTAACAGCATTAGAACTACAACGAGCGGGGATTGATGTTACTGTTATTACGGATAATATGGCGGCTATGGTCATGTCACAAGGAAAGATTGATGCGGTAATCGTTGGATGTGACCGTGTGGCAGCAAACGGTGATGTAGCAAATAAAATTGGGACATTAGGCGTATCTATTCTAGCGAAATACTACAACATTCCATTTTATGTAGCAGCACCAACACCGACAATTGACTTAAAAACACCGACAGGAAAAGAAATTCCAATTGAGGAAAGAGATGCTTCTGAAGTGATTAATCGCTTCGGACAATATTCTGCTCCGAAAGAAAGTAAAGTATATAATCCGGCCTTTGATGTTACGCCATATGAAAATGTAACAGCGATTATTACGGAAAAAGGGATTGTAAAAGCACCGTTTACGGAGAACTTAAAAAAGCTATTTCAATAAGTAGATAGATTTAAAAAGTCAGTCATCATAAGCTTCATACTTAGGGGGATGTATATGTTATTACAAAAAGAAAGAGAAGAAATTGTAGCGTATGGAAAGAAAATGATTTCTAGCGGTTTAACAAAGGGGACTGGGGGTAATATTAGTATTTTCAATCGTGAACAAGGTCTTGTTGCGATTAGCCCAAGTGGTTTAGAGTATTATGAAACAAAACCTGAAGATGTAGTTATATTAAACTTAGATGGTGAAGTGGTAGAGGGAGAGAGAAAACCGTCAAGCGAGCTCGATATGCACCTTATTTATTATAGAAATCGTGAAGATATAAATGCGCTTGTGCATACACATTCACCTTATGCGAAGACGATTGCATCATTAGGGTGGGAGCTTCCTGCTGTATCATATTTAATTGCTTTCGCAGGTCCGAATGTACGCTGTGCACCGTATGAAACATTTGGTACGAAGCAATTAGCAGATGCTGCTTTTGAAGGAATGATTGATCGCCGTGCCGTTTTACTTGAGAACCACGGTTTAATTGCAGGTGCAAATAACATAAAAATGGCGTTTACTGTTGCAGAAGAAATTGAGTTTTGTGCGCAAATTTATTATCAAACGAAAAGCGTCGGAGAGCCGAAGCTATTGCCAGAAGATGAGATGGCGAATTTGGCGAAGAAGTTTGAAGGGTATGGACAGCAGTAGAATGAAATAAAACCCCCCTCAAGAAAAAATCTTGAGGGGGGGTTCTTTACGCCTTCTTAAGCAACAAATACATAAAGTAAGGAGCACCAATTAAAGCAACGACAATACCTGCTGGGATGCCATTAGGATCAACGATGTTTCGTCCGATTGTGTCTGCTAATAGCAATAGCCATCCGCCGATTAAAAGGGCGATAGGCATGAAAATTTGATGTCTCGGACCTACTAAAGATTTTGCGATATGAGGAGCCATTAGTCCGATAAAGCTAATTCCTCCTGTTACAGAAACAGCTGCAGCAGCAAGCGCGACGGCTGCAACTAATAAGTATCTGCGTTCTTTTTCAATTTCAATTCCAACACCGATTGCGACTGGTTCGTTTAACGCTAGAATGTTTAATCGATTTGCTTTATAGAAAACGAACGGAATTAATACGATTAACCATGGGAGCATTGCTAAAACGAAGATCCAGTCATCTCCCCAAATATTTCCGGCAATCCATTTTGAAATAAAGTCTACTTTCATACGATCTGCGGATGAAATAAGGACAATCATCATTCCAGATAGTGCAAAGGAAAAACCAATACCAGTTAATGTTAGTCGGATTGGCTGAAGTCCAGTTGATTTACTATATGAAAATACGTAAATTAGAACAGCTGTCAGAAATGCCCCGATAAATCCAACGACAGGTAGTAAGTAAAGAAATGAACCTACATCTATTGGAAAGTATAAAAAGAAAATAGCAACAGCAACACCGGCCCCAGAGTTGATTCCGAGAATACCAGGTTCAGCTAAATCATTTCGGGTAATTCCTTGCAGAATAGCTCCTGATAAAGCGAGAGCCATACCAGCTAATAATGTAATAACAATTCTAGGTAGTCTTAAAGAGTATAAAACAAACTCCTCTTTAAAAGTCCCTTGTCCCATTAATGTTGGGAGTAGTCGATCATAGGATAAAGATGCTGAACCAAGTCCCATTCCAACTACAATGGTGGTGATGGTCAGTATTAGTAAAGCGAGTATAATAAGACGTTGTTTTCTTAGAATAGATTGCATCATGAGAATGTTTTTCCTCCTTTACGTACAACGAATAGGAAGAATGGTAGCCCTACAATTGCGACAATAGCGGCAACTGGTGTTTCGTATGGAGCGTTAATAGTACGGCCAATTGTATCTGCAAGTAGCATAAAGGAAGCTCCAGCAATTGCTGACATCGGTATAACAAATCGGTAATCTGGACCGACAATTGGGCGTACCATGTGAGGTACCATTAAACCGATAAATGCCATATTTCCGACAAGCGCTACAGACGCACCAGCAAGTAAGATAATAATGATAAATAGAATGGTTTTAATAACAATAATTTTTTGACCTAGTCCAACAGCAACTTCTTCACTGAAACTAAGGACTGTCAATTTTTTTGCTAGTAAGATAGCGATAAAGATACTAATTGAAATGACTGGAATAATAATTTTTAATTGGCCCCAAGTTGTTCCAATTACGCCCCCAGCAGTCCAAAGTGATACCTCTTGTGAAATTTTAAAATAAATGCCGACACCTTCTGAAATTGCGAGTAGAAATGCTGAAACGGCAGCCCCTGCTAATACAATTCGAAGAGGAGAAAGTCCACCTTTTTTCACCATGCCAATGCCAAATACCATAATTGCGCCAATTGCAGCACCGATAAAGCAAGCAAATGTTAAGTAAAGATAGCTGATGGAAGGGTTGAAAGCAAGTGTCAGTGCAAGCGCAGCATTTGCTCCACCAGATAGCCCTAATAATCCAGGATCTGCAAGTGGATTTCGTGTTAATCCTTGCATAATTGCTCCAGAAACAGCAAGTCCCGCTCCTACAAAAATAGCAGCAACTTCACGTGGCAAACGTATTTCGCGAATAATAGATATTTTGTCTCCTTTAACGGAGGAAGTAAGTGCTAACCATACGTCTTTTATTGAAGTATCTGCAGCACCTAATACCATTGCCACCATAAAAATAAGAAAGAATGCAATTAAGCTCAAAATGAGTTTGTATGTAAAAGCTATAGAACGTGGATTGTCGTGATCTTTTGTCATTCGTTTCACATCTTTTCTGTTCATAGAATAAAGGAAGAGGAATTCTTAAATTAAGAATTCCTCATGTTTGTATTATTTACCAAGAAAGTTCTTCTTGAAGAAGTCTAGTTGGAAGTCTAATGTAAGTGGATCATTGAAATAGAATTCCATCATGTTTGCTTCGTATACGCGATTATTTTTTACTGCTGGGATGTTTTTATATGATTCTGTCTCTTGGAATGAGTTATCAGTATCTTTGTTTTTACTTACGATTAAGTAATCACCAGCAAACTCAGGTAATACTTCAGTAGATAATGCGTAGTAACCTTCTTTTAATGCTTTTTCTTTTACTTTTTCAGGCATTTTTAATTTCATTTCTTGGTACAGAATTTCTGTTCCACGGCCCCAGTTTTCGCCGTATACATAAAGCTGTTTGTTGAAGTTTTCTACAACAGAAACTGTTGTATCTTCACCAATTTTTGCTTTAATTTCTTTACCAGCGTCTTGTGCACGTTTCTTGAAGTCATCAACCCAAGTTTTTGCTTCTTTTTCTTTGTTTAATAACTTACCGATTTCTAAATGCTGTGTTAAGTAATCAACTTTTCCGTAAGTGTATGTTACAGTAGGAGCGATTTTCTTTAACTTATCGACATTTTTAATATTTGATAAACCAATGATTAAATCTGGATTTAGTTCAGCGATTTTTTCAACGTTTTCATCTGATACTTCAGCAACATCTTTCAGTTTGCTATCAAAGCGTGGGTTTTGTTTAGACCATGAATCTACCCCAACAAGATTTACATCTAATGACATTACGTTACCAGCGAATGATGATAAAACAACAACACGTTTTGGATTTGCAGGAACTTCTACTTTACCATTTTCAGATTGGTATGTAATTGTTTCTGATTTACTACCTTTTGCATCGTTCTTTTTGTCTGTAGAGCCATTGCTACAAGCGCTCATAACAAGAACGAAAAGAACTGTTAGTGAAATAAATAACTTTTTCATTGTTTTTCTCCTTTAACATAGATGATATGTGTATATAACAATTTGTTTAACTGCAATCTGTTTGAAAGAGTAGTGGTAATACAAAATGCTTATTAAAAATCTTGAATATGAGATTTTACAATATAGTATTAACCATATTAGTGAAAGAAGATGTAATCTCAAATTTGCTAATTATTAACAAAATGATAATGATTATCACTATTGATTCTTTAAATAATATAATTTTATATAGATGTATTGTCAATAGTAATTTTGATTGTAAATTTTGCGGAAACAGGTTATATTTTATTGAGAATGATAATCAATGAATAGTAGCTGAGGAGTGACACGAATGAATCAAGAAGAATTGTTTGATGTAACTGTGATAGGCGGAGGACCTGCAGGGCTTTATTCAGCTTTTTATAGTGGACTCAGAGAGATGAAAACGAAAATAATAGAATTTCAACCACAGTTAGGTGGAAAAATACATGTTTATCCAGAGAAGATGATTTGGGATGTAGGAGGGCTGCTGCCAGTTACAGGTGATAAATTAATTGAACAACTTGTACAGCAAGGGCTAACATTTAAGCCAGAAGTGGTATTAAGTACAAAAGTAGAATCGATTATTCGTAACGAAGATGGCACTTTTACGTTAAAAGCAAGCACTGGAGAAGAACATTTTTCAAAAACAGTTATCGTCGCAACTGGAAGTGGTATATTGAAACCTCAAAAGTTATCAATTGAAGGTGCTGAGCGATTTGAAGTATCTAATTTAAATTATACAGTGAAATCTTTAAAGCGTTTCAAAGGTAAGACGGTCATTATTTCCGGCGGAGGAAATTCTGCTGTTGATTGGGCAAATGAATTAGAACCAATTGCGAAAAAAGTCTATGTAACATATAGAAAAGAAGAATTATCTGGTCATGAAGCACAAGTAAAACAACTGCTGAACAGCTCGGCGGAGTGTTTCTTTAATACATCGATTACAAAACTCATTGCTGGTGATAATCATGAAGCGATCGAATATGTAGAATTAACGAATCATGAAACAAGTGAAATTTCACATTTACCTATTGATGAAGTGATTATTAACCATGGATATGAACGTGACATTACGTTATTAGAAAATAGTGAGTTAGACGTTGCAATTATAGATAATTATTATATTGCAGGTAATGCGAATAGTGAGTCCTCTGTAGATGGATTATATGCTGCGGGAGATATTTTAAAGCACGAAGGGAAATTACACTTAATTGCGGGAGCATTCCAAGATGCTGGAAATGCTGTAAATAAAGCGAAACAATTTATTCAACCTGATGCAAGTGAGTACGGAATGGTTTCTTCGCATAATGAAGTATTTAAGAAGAGAAATCGTGAATTGATCAAGCAGATGATGAAATAATAAAGTGAAACTGTAATTAGTGGGGCCATTCTCCGCTGATTATGGCTACGCACTAATATAGCAGGATAAAGAAACAAGTAACCCCCATTTACTTCTCTTTTCGAGTGACGAGAGAGGTAAATGGGGGTTTTCCTGTTTACTATATTTTCAATCATTGTAATGACACCGGTTTCATCAGTTCATGTGATATGAACGTTTTATTTGTAAATCTTCCTAGAAAACAATGAATCTATGTTTTGCTGCCGCAGAACAGTATTACATTATGCTGTCCCTTTAGCTCGTTCGTTAGGAAATGGCATATTTAATATAGAAGCAATGTACTGTTTTCCATGCATTCGAGCTAATGATTCTAATATTTGACGGACGCGTTTTGTAAGATGTCCTTGTTCCTTTATAGCTTCACAATATGCGTCATAGAAAGCGTATTTAGCCCAAAGGAAATCATCTTGTTGGAATAAAAAATGATTTTTGTACCATTCCCCAATTGTATGGTAACAATTGTTTTCATGTATTGCTGCGCTTTGAGAAAGAATACGATCAGATAAAGATGTAGTTAAATGAGAAATTGTGTTTTCTGTTTCAAATTGTAATGTTTTTTCTAACATTGTAATGATGTGACGAGTAGCCATATGTTAACTCTCCTTTGTGTAAATGGGTAATACCATTCTATATTTAAAAAATCCTTACTATATTATTATACAATATATGGAATGCATCCACCTTCTTTTTAAATTGCATTTACAAAATCTTTTTTATTTGTTTACAAAAATAAAGTAAGATACAGTATATATGAAAAAAATAATAAAGGAATGAACGCGTTGTATATAACAGTAGAAGAAGCTGCGGAGTATTTGAATTTACCAAAGTCGTATATTGAAGAGCTAATTCAGCAAAAGAAAATTCGTGCACTATTTGATGGAGAGCAATATTTATTAAATAAAGAACAATTCAATACACATTTAGAACAAATGGAGAAATATAAGCAATTAGTGGAAGATATATTGAACGAACCAATTCCAGAAGATATGGATGTTAAAGACGAAGATTAAACTATGGGAGATCCCGTATGAAGATATGCAGAAATGTATATTCATACGGGATTTTTTGTTTAAAGATATCAAAAGCCTAAGGAGCGTTTAGCATTTCTTCGAATTTTGATAGGTAGTAGTCTACCATGTTAAAAGCATATTTTTTTCTAGCTAGGACAAACATAGAGAACGTAACCTGTACAGATACATATACTATCAGTGCAAAAGCTTATAAATTAATGGAAGGGGTTTTCTCGTGAGTTTATTTCATTGTGATTTTTTGAAAGACTTAATTGGATCTTATGTGAGAGTAAACAGGGGTGGTCCAGAATCTCAAAAAGGAACAATAATATCAGTATGTCCGGACTACTTCGTATTGCAGAATGAAAAAGGCGAGCTTTATTACTATCAACTTAGTCATCTAAAAAGTATTACAAAAAATGCGAAAGACTGTGGATCAAGTGATTGCGATTGGGAAGATTGCGCATGTGCAGAAGACTTTGAAGCACTACTTCAAAGCTTCAAATATTGCTGGGTGAAAATTAATCGCGGTGGTCCAGAGAAAGTAGAAGGCATCTTACAAGATGTTTCGTGTGATTTCGTGACATTGATCGTAAAAGAAGAAATTATATTAGTTGCACTAAAGCATATTAAAAGCGTTAACTATAATGCATTAGCATGCGGAGAGAGCGATGAGAGCGACGATAGTAGTAAGGAAAGTAGTAGTAATAATTCAGGTCGCGCTCGTGCACAAAGACAATCAAGTAGAGGAAGATAATAAGAAAGGGGGATACGAAATTGGAGAGCGTATTATGCTGTGAGCAAATTAAGTGTTTAGTCGGTGAGACTGTAAAAGTAAATCTTCGTGGACCAGAGAGTCGAGTGGGGGTACTTGTATCGTTAGGAAGAGATTACCTTACATTACAACTTCCTCTTGGTGAATTAGTATATTACCAACTAAAGCATGTGAAGAGTCTAGTTAAGAAAGTGAAAGAAAGTAAATGTGGCGATTGCTATAGCTCATGTTTCTGCTCTGATGAGGATACTTTTTTGGATATATTAAAAGACTTGAAGTATAAGTGGGTAAAGATTAATCGTGGCGGTCCAGAATGTGTAGAAGGTTTGTTAAGTGAGGTACACCATGACTGTATTACACTAGTAAACGGCGATGAAGTTATTTATGTAATTAAGTCTCATATTAAGAGTGTGAGCCAAGTAGTGAAATGTAAAAAGAATGAAGAAGAATAATGTTTGATAAATAAGAGGGGCATTATGGTTGAAGGTGAAGAACGATTTCTTATTTCGGATAGTATGAAAAGGAAGTCCTTACTCTTAAGACGGAACATTGCCCCTGATTATTTTTTGGAATGGAGAATAGGAAAGCAAAAAATTTATAGGAAGGAGGATATAGATGAATGAGTTAAACAAAAGTATTGGAGAAAATATATATGTTAAACTAATCGGTGAAAAAAGATTTAAAGGTGTATTAATAGACGTAGGAAATGATATTGTTGTTCTTTACAATGGACAAGACTACGTATATATATCTTTATACCATGTACAATATTATAAATTTTTAAGACCATATGATGAGGAAATATCAAAACCAGATGTTGATTCTGTAATTAAGAGGGAATCGCCTTCTATTTCTTTGAGAAAAGTATTAAGCACTTCTAAAGGGATTTTTACAGAGGTTTATGTAGCAGGAAATGCTCCAATACATGGTTATGTTACAAGTGTAATGAACGATTATATTGTTTTTTATAGTCCAGTTTACAAAACAGTATATATATCTTTAAAGCATTTGAAATGGTTAATTCCGTATAAAGAAAATCAAGTCCCGTACGCCCTCAATAAAAATGAACTCCCCGTGAATCCATTAAATATTACGTTAGCTAGAACATTTGAAGAACAGCTTATTAAAATGTCCGGCAAAATCATGGTGTTCGATTTAGGTGAGGAATCTAATAAAATCGGAAAGATGGCAAAGATTGATGAAGGGCATATTGAAATATTAAAAGCACGTGATGCAAAAATGTATGTGAATATTCAACATGTGAAATCTGTCCATTGTCCGTAATCTAGTTGAAAGGGCTGGCTTTTTCTTTTATATGCAGAAGAAAAGGTCGAGCCTATTTGTTTAGCTCGATTTGAATATGAGAGGGAAAATGAATTGAATATAAATGTGTTAGTGTGACCTTTGAAGAGGAAATCTTGTGCAAAATTATAAAAAATATGTACGAGCCATTTTTTATATATTCAATTTATTTTTTTGTGGGAGAACTGCTCAACTAATATATTAAAGGGGTTTTGTTTGTGGAGCAGTTTCCAAATTCGTTATCGATTACATTACTTGGTAGTGCTGGTGGAGCAGCAAAAGCAGTTTTAGCAATTTTAAATCAAGCGATAGCAAATGAAAAAGACCCGATTTATGAAGCGATAAAGAATGTTACATTTCATTTGGTTGATATAAAACAAAAAGATAGGGCTTATTATGGTGAGTTGTTTCCAAATTTGAAAGATCAATTGTTTTTATATGAAATCGACCTTCAAGATGTAGTGAAATTCAAACAACATTTGAAAGAAAAAAGTACGGGTGTTGTTATTGATGTTTCGGGTGCAGATACGATCAGAGTCTTAAGCTGTTGTAATGAACTTGGAATTTTTTATATTAATTCAGCTTTGGAAAATGAGGCAGTAGATCAGGACGATAGTTTAATCGGCTTTCAGCTTACGGAAAGATATACGAGGTTTGAGAAGGAGAAAGAGAAATTTACAAATACAAAAGCAATTATAGGCTCAGGTATGAATCCAGGTGTTGTTCAATGGATGGTCGTTGAACTTATGAAGGAACGTCCACAGGAGAAGCCAAGAGCATGCTATATAGTAGAACATGATACGTCATTTTTGAATGATACAGCACTGATAAAGCCTCATACACTTTATGCTTCATGGGCAGTAGAGCGATTTCTAGATGAAGCGATATGGAGTTATCCGATGTATATGAGTCATCATCGTCCCCTTTATTTTTATGAAGATGTATATGCTTCAGAGTATAAAGTAAAGTTAGGAGAGAAAGAGTTTTATGGTTGTTTAATGCCACATGAGGAAGTTTTAATTTTAGGAAAAAATTTCAACATGGAAGTGGGTTTTCTTTACCGAATTAATGAGTATACGACCAATGTAATTAGACAGAACTTAGATCGAGTAGAAGATTTATGGAATTGGAATCGTAAAGTATTTAATCCAGCGGAAGAAGAAATCGCCGGGGAGGATCTGGTTGGTGTACTACTCGTTTATGAAAATAGCGAGACGTATATGTACAATGTAATGAATAGTAGCCAAGTTTTTCATAAATATAAAACGAATGCAACTTACTTTCAAGTAGGGTGCGGGATTTATGCAGGCTTGTGCAGTTTACTTTTAGACCACTTTGGACAAGGTGCTTACTATGTCGAGGAATTATTATTAAATACAGAAAGTAAGTACGGCGACTATCTAAATTTATATATGAATAATTTTATAATAGGACATAATAATTTTTCGGATGGTCTGCTACATGATAGGGTAAGGTGGATATAAGTTATAGCGAAAAGGAAGGGGAGGTCTCCTTCCTTTTCGTATGATAAGGTTACATCTTACCCTGAAAGCAATTTCATACTTATAATTTAAGGAGATAATATGTAGAGTTTTTGTATTGAGTATGAGGAGTATTTATATGAACAAATTTAAAAGCTTGATATATGAGGAAAGAGAAGCTTTAAAAGTATTTAAAAAAATTAACGGATTTGTTAGGGAAAATCGATAAAGCGTTTTACAAAACAAAGGAGAATGGTACGGGACTGGGGTTAATGATTACATATAAAATCATTGAGGAGCATCAAGGAAGTATCGCAATTCAAAGTAGCGTAGGAATTGGAACGAAAGTAGAGATTTTTTTAACGACAGTATAATGTGCTAGAGAAAAATATTTTTCAGAAAAGTGTTCTTGTTGTGTAAATATAAACATTTTATAAAATGTTTCAAGAAGGGTTTTTTTTATAAAATACTTCGTTTATAATGGAGGAAAATATCGACATGAGATTTGTTATTCATGTAACGGTTCGGTAGTGTTAGAGCAAGAAGGGGTGCACGCGCATCCTTTTTTCTATGCAGATATTATGAAAGAGGTGGTATGATGGAATTAACATTAAATTCGACTGTATGTTTACACACGATTCAATTTCGAAAAGAGCAAAAGAATTATATTGTAAAAGATACAATTACAGGAGAAAAATATGAAATGCCGCCACTTTGGATTGATGCATTGGCAATGATGCGTGACGGTTTTTTATTGGGGGAAATTGAGGAGAAATTAAAAGAAGAGTATCCAGACGAAGAAATAAATATGTTAGCATTTACGAGGCAACTGTTAGAGCTAGAGCTTGTCGGAATGGTAGATGGGGAAGAAATAGCTTGTACAAAGAAGAAAGAGAAAGATTATTTAGCTTGGTTACGTCCTCGTGTCGAGCAATTCTTTCTTAGTTTAAATAAAAAAAATAGAAGCAAAGGTCAGTGATGATCTTTGCTTTTTTGTATAGTTTGTTTAAAAAATTACAGCGAATGCCCTTGCGAAAGCACCGTCGCTATCTTTAATTTTTAAAGGTGCCGCTGAGAAAAAGAAACGTTTCGTGTTAATGGCATCTAAGTTTGTTAAGTTTTCGATTAAATAAATATTATTCCCAAGTAGTATGTGATGAATTGGCGATGTTTCTGTCGTTACCTCATCAGGAGAAATGAAATCTAAACCGACAGATTTTACTTTTAATTGAACTAGTTCTTCAGCTAATTCTTCAGAAAGATAAAAAGCTTCTTTCTCATATGCTTCTGTATTCCATTTCGTAGATAGATTGGAATGGAAAATGACAATATCACCTTCTTTTATGTCAGCGCTGTGTAATACTTCTTTAGGTAGTTTTCGTTCTTGTACATGAGTTACATCAATAAGAACAGCTTCGCCTACAAATTGATCTAGGGGTAATTGATCAATAGTCGTTGCGCCTGAAATGAAATGAGCAGGAGCATCACAATGCGTGCCAACATGAACGACAGAATGAAAATCTGTAACTTGATAGCCTGTCTCTTCAACGCTTGTAATGGCTCCTAAATTGATTTTTGGTGTTCCAGGGAATTGGGACATATTGTTTTCAAATGTTTGTGATAGGTCAATTACTTTCATTTTAAATACCTCCAATATATGTTTTGAAATAAAAAAACTCACCTTTCATAATCAAGAAAGATGAGTTTTGTACACAATAGTTACGTTTTATCTTTCAAAATGCAATGCATTTTGCAGGAATTAGCACCTATTCAGTTTGTATAAACTGAGGTTGCTGGGCGTCAAAGGGCCGGTCCCTCTGCCTCTCTTGATAAAGACATATTAAGTTTTTGTTTCTGAATATTCACTACTTTTAAATTGTAATTCATTTCCTTTTTTCGTGCAATACAAAATAGGTATTCACCCAAATAAAGTTGCTCGCATATTGTAGCTTATGTAAATAGAATGCTGCGAAGGAGTGAGTGCAGTGACAGGGAATGTATTGAATTATTACGCTGGTGGAAATACAGCTAGAGGATTTCATAATTTATACGACGAGAATTTAAAAGGGCTAAACAGGTTATTTATTTTAAAGGGTGGTCCTGGAACCGGGAAATCTTCTTTAATCAAAGCAATAGGTCGTGAGTGGGTTGAAAAAGGATATGATATTGAATTTTTACACTGTTCTTCTGATAATAAATCGGTTGATGGTGTAATTATCCCGAAGTTAAAAGTAGGAATTGTTGATGGAACATCACCGCATGTTATTGAGCCGAAAATGCCAGGAGTTGTCGAGGAGTATATTAATTTAGGGGTTGCTTGGGACTCAAATAAATTAAGAAAGCAGAAGGTGGAAATTGAACGATTTGTTTCAGAAGCAAGCAAGGCTTTTCAAACTGCTTACGCATGTTTTAACGAGGCACTAGTTATACATGATGAGTGGGAGAAAATATATATTAATAATATTGATTTTAATAAAGCAAATGAACTAACCGATCAGCTGATTCAGAAGTTATTTACAGATAAAGGCGGGAAACAATCGCTTGTGAAACATCGGTTTTTAGGGGCAGCTACACCGAAAGGAGCAGTTGATTTTGTTCCTAATTTAACAGAGGGATTACCACATCGTTATTTTATAAAAGGACGCCCAGGATCTGGGAAATCAACAATGCTTAAAAAATTAGCTAAGGCAGCAAAAGAAAAAGGATTTGAAGTTGAAGTATATCATTGTGGATTTGATCCAAATAGTCTTGATATGGTTATCGTAAGAGAATTAGGGTTTGCAATTTTTGATAGTACCGCACCACATGAATATTTTCCGAGCCGCGAAGGTGATGAAATTATAGATATGTATGCCTTGATTGTGACACCAGGGACAGATGAGAAGTATGCGACAGAAATTCGTGACGTGTCGATTCAATATAAAGCAAAAATGAATGAGGCGATGTCTTTCCTAGCGAAAGCGAAATCAGTTCGTGATAAATTAGAACGAATATATATTGCTGCTATGGATTTTTCAAAAGTAGATGCATATAAAGAGGAGATTCAAAAAGAGTTTGAACGAATTGCGGTTAGTGTAACAGAAAAGAACAAGTAAAAAATAAAGGATTTTAGTAGGCTGTCGGGAATTTTCTGACAGCTATTTTAGTATGTAGTAAAATTAGCAGTATATTTGTCGAATTTCCAAGGAAATAATCAAAAAATGGAGAGGGTATGAAATGAGAGAGAAAATTAGAGTGGAGTTAGCAAGAATTGAACAAGAGAATGATGTGAAAATTTTATTTGCAGTGGAATCAGGGAGTCGTGCTTGGGGATTTCCATCGAAAGATAGTGATTATGATGTTAGATTTGTCTATATGCATCCGGTAGAGTGGTATTTATCAATTCATGATAAACGAGATGTAATTGAGTATCCGATTAGTGATGATTTAGATATAAGCGGATGGGATATTAAAAAGGCATTACAGTTATTCGCAAAGTCAAACCCAGCTTTACTCGAATGGATTCGATCACCGATTTTCTATTCGAAAAACTCTCATTTTCCAGAACAGCTTCAGCAAATGAGTGATAAGCACTTTGATCCAAAAGCAACGATATATCATTACTTACATATGGCTTCAAAAAATTATCGTGAATTTTTGCAAGGTGAGAACGTAAAATTGAAAAAATACTTTTATGTATTGCGTCCTATTTTAGCTTGTAAGTGGCTAGAGGAGAAAACAACTTTACCACCTGTAGAATTCGATCGATTGATTACAGAATTATCGTTAGAACGTAGCGTATTAAATGAAATTGAACAGTTGTTAATAAAGAAAAAGGCAGGTACTGAATTAGATGTTGGATTAAAAATTGAGGTGTTGAATCAATTTTTAGAAGAACAAATTCATTACTATCAGCAATATGTAAAAGGAATTGAAAAGGGATCAGGAATCGATATTGAGAGTTTAAATACATTGTTTCGAGATATGTTGTTTGAAGTATACGAAAAAGAGCACAAGTGAGAGTTTGTGCTTTTTTTTTATTTTGTAGGAATAAAGAAAACAGATATAGCTGCAAGAAGACCCGCGAATGAGAATAAGTAAAAATTCCATGCTAAGTCATATTGCATTGTCATAATAATACCGACAAGAATAGGACCAGCAATCGCACCAACTCGGCCAAGTCCAAGTCCCCAGCCTAAGGAGGTAGCTCGGATATGGGATGGGAAGTATTGTATTACATATGCATTTAATATTTGAGTAATACCGACTGATCCAATTCCAGCAAGGCCGATTAAAAGATAAATGATTGTAACAGATGGTTTAATTGTTAATAGTCCAATACATATAGCTGCCATAAGATAGGAGATGCTAATAACAATTTTAGCCCCTATACGATCCGCGATTGCTCCAGCAAATAATGCACCGATAGCGGCAGTAATATTTAGCATAAGTAAAAATGATAGACTAGATCCAAGAGGGTAACCTGCTTGGCGCATCATCTGCGGTAACCAAGTGTTTAAACCGTATATTAAAAACATTCCCATTATATAAGTAATCCAAAAAAGCAGCGTCGCTTTTATGTACTCTTTTGAGAATAACGTAAGAAATCCATTTTTCTTTCGTATATTAGGTGGGGCTTGACGAGTTTCCTGTTTTGCATTGAATTCAATTTGAAAACGATTAAGGATTTGTTCCACTTCTTCTTGTCGATTACGTGATAACAAAAATTGAATGGATTCAGGTAAATAACGAATGATGAAAGGAATGAGGAGTAGTGGAATCATTCCGATGCCAAACATAATTCTCCATCCGAAATCTTCTAACATAAACATAGACAAAATAGCACCTAACACGATACCTAAAGGATAGCCAGTAAACATAAGAGCATAAATAAAAGATTGTCGCTTTTTTGGTGAATATTCAACAGTAAGTGCTGAAGCTGTTGGAATAACACCGCCTAATCCGATTCCTCCGATAAATCGAGATAAACCAAATAATTCAGGGGAAGGAGCAAGTGCAGCAAGGCCCATTGTGATGGAGAAAAGTGCTAAACAGCATATAAGCGTCCATTTTCGTCCAATTAGATCTGTAATGGTTCCAACTAGAATAGCGCCAATAAACATCCCAAATAAAGCATAGCTAGCAATTGTACCAGCGTGTGCCGGTGAAAGTGCCCAGCTTTTGTCTTCTAGGAGCTTTGGCAGAACGGCACCGTAAATACCTAAATCATATCCATCAGCTAGAATGGCTAGCCAACAAATAAAAACAACAAGTTTTGTAATAGAGCTTGAAAAGATAGTTTTTGTAGATTCTAGATGAGGTGGAGCTGAAGTTTGCATAGTATTCCCTCCTTTTATTTATAGATAAATATATTATTTTATTTGATGTTAATATTTCCCTTCTTATGTCGAAGTTTATCTGAAAAGATTTTATAACAAATAAAGAAGTTCAACAGGAATCCTGTTGAACTTTTTTATTTGTTTACTCATTATCAACTCGTTTTAACGGTTGATCTGCTGGACCTTCCATAACATCTCCCTCAATTGAAAAGCGGGAACCATGGCAAGGGCAGTCCCAAGTACAATCACCATTATTCCATTCAACTTCGCAGCCGAGATGTGTACAAGTTGTATCGACAATATGTAATTTCCCATCTTTGTCCTTATAAGCACCTGCTCGTTTCCCATTAACATGTACGACAGATCCTTCACCAACTTCGAGATCTTCTGGCTTACGTAATGCGGTTTCAATCTTTCCTTCAATTAAATGTTTCGCAACATCAATGTTCTGGGAGAGGAATGTTTTTATATCTGGATTTGCATGGAAGCGTGATGGTGCATACAGTTCCTTATAGGGATTGTGGACTTTTAGAATGGAGTCCTTCAGTAAATGAGCGGCAGCAGTTCCAGTTGTCATTCCCCATTTACGATATCCAGTTGCAACAAATATATTTGGATTTCTTTCGTTAATATGTCCGATATAAGGAAGCTTATCTAGCGTGATTAAATCTTGTGCTGACCATCTATAGGGAACTTCATCTACTCCAAACGTTGCTTCCGCAAAAGAATACAGTGCTTCGTAATGAAGCATCGTGTTTATTCCTTGTCCTGTTTTATGACTTTCTCCGCCAATTAAAATTAATTGTTCTCCATTGTTTGTTGTATAGCGTAAGGAGCGTTTTGGATCATCAATACTTAAATACATGCCACCTGGATAATCTGTTTTTGCTTTAATGGCAAGAGCATAAGAGCGTTCTGCGTACATTCGCGTAAAGAAAAAGCTATTCGCATCATAAAAAGGAAAATGTGAACAAGAGACAACATATTCACAAGTGATGCGATGTCCGCTCTTTGTAATGACTTGTGGATAATCACCCTTTTCCACATCAATAGCTGTTGTTTGTTCATAAACTTTTCCGCCCATCTCTACAAACTTTTCTAAAAGTGTTTTCAAATAAAGAAGGGGATGGAATTGGGCTTGATTTTTCATGACAAGTGCAGATTGTACTGGAATTGGAATCGATAGAGATTGAACATAGTCACAAGGTATATTTAATTTTTGATAGGCTTCATATTCTTTCGATAAATTTCTTAATCCATTATCAGTAGTTGTATATAAAAATGAATCTTCATTTGAGAAATTACAGTCGATTTTATATGTTTGCACAGTTTCATTAATAAATTGTAGAGCATGATTATTTGATTCATAGTAAAGCCCGGCTTTTTCCAAACCGAAATGATTTACTAATTCATCATAAATAAGATCGTGTTGAGCTGTTACCTTTGCTGTTGTATGCCCAGTCGTTCCGTTTAAAATAAGACCAGAATCAATTAAAACAACATCGATGCCTTCTTTCGCAAGTAAATAGGCAGTAGTAATACCTGTAATACCAGCACCGATAACAGCAACTTTCGTCTTTATATTTTCGGATAAAGGGGGAAAAGCAGGGATTTGAGTAGATTCAATCCAATAAGATAATGGGAATTGTGGAAATGTATCGCTTGTCATTATAGAAACCTCCCGATTTTAGAACAATTTTCCTTTTAATATTTCCATAAGATATGAAATTCATGTGTGCTGTTTTAGAGAGAGTCTATTTTTATTAAAAGAAAGATAAAATTATTTCAATATAATTATTTGGTATTGTCGGTATGAAGAGATAGGAGTTGTGTAAAGCTAGATTCAGGTGAGTTTATTTGTTGTTTACACAGAGATTTCTTGAATAAGGTAGAGTCTATAGTATGTCAGCATATGTATATGCATAATGGTTAAAACCTTATAAAATCTATGTTTTTTCTTTAGTGGAATAAAGTATGATTATAAAAATATAACCAACTTTTATTACTAGGTCATAAAAGTTATTGACAATATGGAAATTCTATTGATATGATTCATCATGTGGAAAGGTTGATAGAGAGTAAAAAGAGAAATGTTTTTCATTGATAATAAAAGCGAAAAATAAGTGACGATAGAGTGAGTATATTTTCCTTATAATAGATGCTTTTTTAATCACCTAGTAACATCAATCTGGAAGCAAGAATTGATATATGTAAGTTGCGCAAGGCGCGGCATAAGAAAGGGGCAAAAGGATGAAGGAGCTTCATACGTTTGGGTGGTATGCAGCACGTGTATCACCACATTTGCCGAAAAAAGCATTTAAACCAGTTCCTACTCGTTTATTTGGTGGACTGGCTTATTTGCTTGTGGCATTGGCGGGGTTAATATCGATTGGTGTATTTGAATTGAATGTGTGGGCGAATCTAGGAATTGCGATTGTTCTTGGATTATGTTTTGCTTCACTTGGATTTTTAGGACATGAAATTTTACATGGAACTGTTGTAAGAAAAGCATGGCTTCGTGATTTTTTAGGCGCGATAGCATTTATGCCATTATCAACTGGCCCGAAGCTTTGGAGAAAGTGGCATAATGCAACGCATCATGTTCATACACAACATGAAGAGAATGACCCAGATGCATGGCCTACACTTGAGAAACTGAAAAAGAGTAAGTTTTTAAGCTGGGTATATCACATGCCTCTTCATGTTCGTTCATTCTTTAGTTTTCTGTCACTAACCATTCAATTTACGTTACATTCGACTCGAATGTTCTTTCATTTTATAAAGGATTTTAAGTCATCCAATCAAAAATCTGTATGGCTTCAACTTCTTTTGCCTTGGACTGTTTGGATTAGTTTATTGTTTATTATGGGACCTGGAAAATGGTTATTTGCATATGTAATTCCATTGTTAATTGCTAACTTTATTGTAATGGCATATATCGCAACAAATCATCGCTTAAATCCAATTGTTCCAGTAAATGATCCGTTAGCGAACTGTTTATCAGTAACAGTGCCGCGCTGGGTAGACGTTTTACATTTCAATTTCTCATATCATACAGAACACCATTTGTTCCCTGCTATGAGCTCTAAATACTATCCGTTAGTAAAAGAGAAAATTAAAGAAATGTGGCCGGAACGCTATCATGAGATGCCAATGACAAAAGCTTTGGCAGCGCTATGGAATACACCACGTGTGTATTATCAAGGAAGTGAATTAGTGGATCCGCATAGAGAGCATTTCTATGGTTCTTTAGGAAATGGACTAGATCCTCATAATATTTCATATCGTGAGGACCATATAGAGGAAGAAGAGAGTATTAAAAAAATAAATCAGTAAAAATTGATATATTTTGCAGTGAAAAAGCAAGCCATTTCAGGCTTGCTTTTTTTTATAAAGAGACTTCTTTTTTATTCTTTTTGCTAAATTGAACTGAATTTGTTTCTTTTCGTTGTAATCGTTTTTCTAAAAGATTAACAAAATAAGTAAATAGAAGAACAAGTACGAGGTAATATAAACCAACAATTATGTATGTATCTAATTGTTGGAAGTTACTTGCAGCAATTGATAAACCTGATCCCCATAATTCGGACAATCCTACATATGCAACGAGAGAGGAGTCCTTTAATCCAATAATAAACTGATTTCCTAAAGGAGGAAGAGATTGACGAAATGCTTGCGGTAATACAATACGGCGCATTGCTAAAGGATAAGGCATACCTAAAGAACGAGCAGCTTCCAATTGTCCACGGTCGACAGATTGAATGGAACCGCGGAAAATTTCAGTAATATATGCACCGTTATGGATTGCTAAAGCAATTGCTCCTGCCCAAAAAGGAGTGAAGACAATAATCGATGTAATACCGAAATAGAGAATGGCAATTTGAACAATTAAAGGTGTACCACGAATAATGGCGATATATACATGAGCAATACTATTTAAAATCTTATTGTTAGAGATTCGAAAAAAAGCGAATAGTAATCCAATTAGTGAACCAAGTAATAGGGATGTTAGTGTTAATTGTAATGTGACAATAGTAGCCTTTAAGAGTGTGGGATAAGTAGACATAAAAATTTCAAACATATGTGTCACCTCATATTGTATGGATTTTGGTAGGGAATGAAATACCCCACATAAAAAGTGGGGCATAATGTATGAAACATTTGACTAGCTAATTTACTTCGTTTTTTCCTCTTCGCCGAGAATATTACGCCCAAACCATTTTTTACTGATTTTTTCATACGTACCATCTTTAATGATTTCATCTAAAGCTTTATTTACTTTCTCAACCATTTCTTTATCATCTTTACGAATAGCAATTCCCATTTCATCAAGATTTAATGGTTTTCCAGCTTCTTTTATATTTGATTTACCTTCTTTGATCATACGTAAACCAACCATTTGATCAGTGATTACTGCATCAATACGTCCAGGCTCTAAGTCCATAAGTGCAGTAATATCGCTGTCATATTCTGTGATTTGATCTGTATGTTTTGCAACAAGGTCTTTAAAAGTACTAGCCTTTACAACACCAATTTTCTTACCTTTCAAATCTTCTGGAGAAGAGATAGATGTATTCTTTTTAGCCACAAAAATTTGGGCACCAGAACGATAATAAGGATTTGAGAAACTAACAGCTTTTAAGCGTTCTTCTGTAATTGCCATACTGCCCAATATAGCATCATATTTTTTCGATTGTAGACCTTGAATTAGCGTTTCCCATGGATTTGTAATAGGAGTGGGTTTCATATTCATTTTTTTTGCAAGTGCCTCACCAATTTCCACATCAAAACCGGCAAGCTTTCCGTCATTTTCTTTATAGTTAAAAGGTTTATATAAGCCACTCATCGCATAACGAAATTCTTTTTTACCATTTGAAGAAGTAGTAGCACTTTCCTTACTACAGGCTCCTAGTATGAAGGATGTACATAATGTAATACTCGCAACAATGGTTAATAGTTTTCTTTTCATAAAACCCCTCCTATATATTGATCATACGGATGGTTTTAAGTATGTTACTGAGATATTTTATTTGGACAATTAGTTGTGCACCGTATGAATGTATTTCTTTTCATTTGAAACAGAAGTTACATTATAAAACGTTGCGTAAAAATTGTTTTGCTCGTTCATGTGATGGAGCTGAAAAGAATTGTGCTGGCGGAGCGTCCTCTACAATCTTTCCGTCATCCATAAATATGACGCGATCAGCTACATCTCTTGCGAAATTCATTTCATGAGTAACAATAATCATGGTCATTCCTTCTTCAGCAAGTTCTTTCATAACTTGCAATACTTCTCCAACAAGTTCAGGGTCTAAGGCTGAGGTAGGTTCATCAAATAGCATAATTTTAGGATTCATAGCAAGAGCTCGTGCAATGGCAATGCGCTGTTTTTGACCACCTGACAGGAGGTGAGGAGTTACATCTGCTTTATCTTGTAGGCCGACTTTTTGCAAAATCTGATTTCCGATATCCTTTGCATTTACCGTTTCTAATTTTTTTACATGGATAGGTGCTTCTATGATGTTTTCTAGTGAGGTCATATGAGGAAAGAGGTTAAAGTGCTGAAAAACCATACCGACATTTTCACGGACTTTGTTTAAATTTGAATGCTGTGGATCAATTCGTTCACCTTGTAAGCGAATTTCACCTTCATCGTACATTTCTAAAAAGTTAAGACAGCGAAGTAATGTACTTTTACCGGAACCACTGGCACCAATTAAAACAACAACTTCTTTTTCTTTTACTTGTAAATCAATTCCTTTTAAAACATCAAGCGAGCCGAATGATTTTACTAGATTTCGAACCTGAATCATACAAAACCCCCAGTCAAAAATATATTTTACAAATGTTTCCCCCTTATTTCTGTTATTAGCCACAAATTGTCAGAATCCTTCATTTTTTTCAGAGGACAGTTCTTATATAAGTAAATCTGAATGTATAATTCAAATAGAAAGACCACCTAAATTAGGTGGTCTTTCCTATGTTTACAAGTTTTTAATTTTAAATTGAGTTGCGAACGTTTCTAATTCTTCAACAAGTTTTTGCATTTGAAGAGACATATTTGTAATATCCTGTACGGATACCGACTGGGCTTGTGAAGATTGGGATGTATAATTAGTCTCCGAAACTATATTTTGTGAAATTGAAGAGATATTAATAAGTGCGCTATTTATTTCTTCTGAGCTTGCTGACATTTCTTCTGCGCTTGCTGTAATATCTTGTATTTGATCTGTAACCTCATTAATATGATTCACGATATTATGGAATGCTAATTTTGCATTTTGAACGGCATGACTGCCTTCTTGAATTTCTTGTTGTCCTTTCCCCATAACGTTGACTACATCTTTTGTATCATCTTGTACGAGTAAGTTTAGTTTTGTTATATCTTTAGCTGCTTGTTTGGATTGTTCAGCCAGCTTACGAACCTCTTCGGACACAACTGCAAATCCTTTTCCATGTTCACCGGCGCGGGCAGATTCAATTGCAGCGTTTAAAGATAATAGATTTGTTTGTTCAGAAATGTAAGTAATAGTTTGTAATGCTTTATCGATATCTTGTGTACGAACAACTAATTGATCTACCACTTTATATATTTCATCCATGACAGTATGGATAGTTGTCATTTGAGAAATGGATTTTTCAATGATTTCGGTTCCTGCATTCGCCTTATCAGAAGTAGAAATAGCTAAGTTTGAAATCGTTGTAGAAGATTCAGCTATGCTTTGCACTCCATTTGCTATTTCATCCATTGCTGTAGAACTATCTCTAATATTTGCAGACTGATCATTAATATGGTGAGACAGCTGTTTCATTGTATTTGCAATGTTATCCATAGTAGAAGAGGAGACGGTTGCTGTTTCAACAATGTGGTTTGTAGAGCTTTTGACTTTTGTGCTTGTTTGAATCACATTGTTAATAATTTGTCGTAAATTTGATAGCATTTGATTGAAACTATTAAACATATGACCAAATTCATGGTGATATTGTTTTGGTACAGCAACGGTTAAATCTCCTTTTCCAGCTGTATTCATTATGCTTCGTAATGAATTGATTGGATTAATAATAGATTTGGCAGTAAATAAGGAGATAAGAATGCAAAGAACTAAACATGCAATGAATAAAATAATGGTTACGCCCATCACTTGCTTATAAGATTGCTCGCTTTCGTTATACAAACTTTCAGCTAACTTTTCGTTATAATCACTAAGATTTTTTAAAGCACCTACTGTAGCCGATAAATTAGGGTCGACTGTAGTTAGGTAAAATGAATATGCTTGATTAAGTTTATTCTCTTTAATGAGATCAAGCATTTGAGCCCGATGCTTTTTATAGTTTTCTAGCTTTTCTTTATATTGATTGAGGAGCTTTTTTTCTTCTCCTGTTATATATGTATTTTCGTATTGGGCTTGTAATTTTTCAGTTTCTTTATTTGTATCATTTAATTTATTTAAAATTGTAGTACGTCGATTCTCATCTTCGGTAATAATGAGTTCCTTTACATAACTAAACTCTTGGTACATGCTGCTCTCAATAGAGCCTAGCCATTTAATAGGGAGTAGACGATCCACATATACTGTTTGAATTTGTTTGTGCATGTGTTGTAAATTTATATAATTTACAACACTAATAATTAATATGGAGAGAATGGGTACGGCTACTAATAATATCAATCTGTTTATAACGTTTAAACGATTTAAAATCTTTAACATAGAATCACCTAACCCTAAATTATTTGTTGAGTATATAATTGACATCCAAATAAAATTATACATTATTTTCAAATTATATACAGAAAAAGTAATGTAATGAATATGTAAATAAAAAATTAAAAATCGATATATCTTTCTATAAGGAAAATATGGATAATAATATATAGATAGTATGTATATTATTTATGGGGAGGAATGAGAAATGGAAAAGGAGAAGAAAACTTTTTCCTTTGGTTTACGTACACAACTTATGCTATTTACTACAGTTTTAGCTTTTATTACATATTCAACAAGTATATTTTTTATTTACGTAATCTACGATTATTTTCAAAGTTATGTAAGTCAAACTGTTTATAATATTATCGTTATGTTATTAGGTGTAGTATGGTCTGGAATTTTAGCGTATGGAGCAGCAATCTTTTTAATTAAACCACTTCGGAAGTTGGAGGAGGCTGCAAGGAAAGCGGCCGATGGGGATATTCGTGAAGATGTCCCGTTACCAAAAACTGATGATGAGATTAAATCTTTAAGTGTTGCATTTAATATGATGCTAGGGAACTTAAGAGGTATGGTAAAAAATATTGATACTACATTTTCGTATACAAATAATCAAGTTCAGCAAATTAGAAGGCAAACGGGGGAAGCGACAAAGCAAGCACGAGGTGTGTCTGAAACCCTTGCAGAGATTTCTTCTGGCGCCGAGCAATCAGCAGCTTCCATTCAGGCGATTGTTTCTGCTGTTGATACAACAACTTCTATTGCGAGTGAAGTAGAAGAAAAAGCAAAACAGTCTGACGAGTTGTCTTTAGAAATGGTTCAAGCTTTAGGGCAAAGTACACGAGTCTTTACTTCTTTAATTCAAGGTATTCAAACATTGGCAAAAGAAAATGAAAATTCGATGCAAAATGTACAGAAGTTAGAAGAACGAATGAAACAAGTAGAACATATTGTTTCTGTTGTGAGCGAGATTGCTAGTCAAACGAATTTATTAGCACTGAATGCTTCTATTGAGGCAGCTCGTGCTGGAGAGCATGGAAGGGGCTTTGCAGTTGTAGCTGAAGAAGTACGTAAACTTGCTGATGAAAGCGATCATTCTGCAAGAAATATATCGCAATTATTACGGAATATGCAAGAAGAAGTGCAACAAGTCGCATTGAAAATGACAGAGCAAGTGAAAACAGCTAAAGAAGAGGCGAAACGTGGGGAAGCTACGGAATTAATTTTAAAAGAAATGTCATCAAGTATTATGGAAGTTGCTGATGCAACGAAGCAAATTAGTGGCTATATGAACGAACAAGTGAGTCATATTCATCAAACAGGAGCACAGACGAAGGCTGTAGCAGCAATTGCTGAGGAAACATCAGCTGGTTCACAAGAAGTAGCACGTGTGACGTTGCAACAATCTAAAAATATGGCAGTAATCGATCAATTGTTAAAGGATTTAGAAAAGCAAGCAACGGACTTAAAACAAACAATTGAACGATTTTCAATGTAAAAAGGAAGAACAGCATTCTGTTCTTCCTTTTTTACGTATGAAAAGGAGGGATACTTTGTTGAAAACGAAAAACATTGCAAGGATCATATATGGTTTTCACTTTACGCAATCTTTGAAAGTTAGGGCCGTAATAACTAGTTTGCCAATTTTTAATGTCGATATCGGGCCAATTGATAAAGCTTTCTCGTAAATCTTTAACCGAGCATATGTAACGTGCGTGGACAAGAGCAGGTGAGGAATGAGATTTGCTTTTGTGAGAAATAAATAAAGCATAAGAATAAGGAATCTACATAGAGTTCAATGAAAACAGTTGCAAACTATTCATATTTTGTTATGATAGTGTTACGAAAACGTTTGCATAAAATTCTGATGGGATGCAAAAGGAGAGAATGACTATGAAAAAGACATGGTGGAAAGAAGCGGTTGCGTATCAAATTTATCCGCGTAGCTTTATGGATTCAAATGGTGATGGTATTGGAGATTTACAAGGTATTATTGCAAAACTGGATTATTTAAAAGATTTAGGTATAGATGTAATTTGGATTTGTCCAATGTATAAGTCACCTAATGATGATAATGGCTATGACATTAGTGATTATCAAGATATTATGGATGAATTTGGTACGATGGAAGACTTTGATGCTTTACTAGATGAAGTTCATAAGCGTGATATGAAGCTTATTATTGATTTAGTTATTAATCATACGAGTGATGAACATCCATGGTTTATTGAGTCACGTTCATCTAAAGACAATCCGAAGCGTGATTGGTATATTTGGCATGATGGTAAAGATGGTGCGGAACCAAACAACTGGGAAAGTATTTTTAATGGTTCGGCATGGGAATATGATGAAGTAACAGGACAATATTATTTACACTTATTCTCGCGTAAACAACCAGATTTAAACTGGGAGAATAAAGAAGTTCGCGAAGTGTTATACGATACAGTTAATTGGTGGCTTGATAAAGGAATTGATGGTTTCCGAGTGGATGCAATCAGCCATATTAAAAAAGAAGATGGTTTCAAAGATATGCCAAATCCAAAAGAACTAAAGTATGTACCATCTTTTGATAAACATATGAATGTGGATGGTATTCAACCTTTATTAGAAGAGTTAAAAGAAAATACGTTTTCTAAGTATGATATTATGACTGTTGGTGAAGCGAATGGCGTTAAGATTGAAGATGCTGAGCTTTGGGTTGGAGAAGAGCAAGGTAAGTTCAATATGGTATTCCAATTCGAACATTTAAGTTTATGGGATGCAGAAAAGAAGAAAGATCTTGATGTTGTAGGTTTGAAAAAGGTATTAACGAAATGGCAAAAAGGGTTAGAAAATAAAGGATGGAATGCTTTATATATTGAGAATCACGATAAGCCACGTATCGTTTCAACTTGGGGAGACGATAAACAATATTGGCGTGAAAGTGCAACAGCTCTTGGAGCAATGTATTTCTTTATGCACGGTACACCGTTTATTTATCAAGGACAAGAAATTGGGATGACGAACGTTCAATTCCCAAATATTGAAGATTATGATGATGTAGCAATTAAAAATTTATATCGAGAGAAAATTGCAGAGGGCGTATCACATCAAGATATGATGGAAATTATATGGGCTTCTTGCCGCGATAATTCACGTACACCTATGCAGTGGAACGATGAGATGAATGCTGGCTTTACAACAGGTGCATCTTGGTTTGGTATGAATCCAAACTATAAAGAAATTAATGTTGAAAAGCAAAAGAATGAAGAGAACTCTATTTTCAATTTCTATAAGAAAATGATTGCCTTGAAAAAAGAGCACGATGTACTGAATTACGGTACGTATGATTTACTTTTAGAAGATGATCCACAAATTTATGCATATACTCGTACATTAAACGATGAAAAAATTGTTGTAATTAGTAATATCTCAAAAGAGGTAGCTGTGTATAATGAGGGTTTATTTGCACTAGAACGCAAACGTTTGCTTTTAAATAACTATGAAGTTGTAGAAAATGAACAAGTAACTTCAATCACGTTAAAACCTTATGAAACAAGGGTTTATCGCATTTCATAATAAAAAAGGATGCTCTTAGAGCATCTTTTTTTATGAAAAAAAATAAATTTCTATTGCAAAGTGAAAACGCTTTTATTAAAATAGATTTATGAAAACGGTTGCGTAAAGATAAAAATAAAGTAGCATAAGGAATCGTTTTCATAATAGAAACAGAAATTATAATTTAAATCATTATGTTGTTATAAATAAAGGGGAGGAAGAACAGATGAAAATTACGTCTTTTGATTTTTGGCAAAAGTTCGGGAAAGCATTATTAGTTGTTGTAGCTGTAATGCCAGCAGCGGGTTTAATGATTTCTATCGGTAAGTTAATTGGGATGTCTGCTGGGGATATTAACGCAGTTCATACAATCGCTCGCGTAATGGAAGACATCGGTTGGGCAATTATTACAAATCTACACATCTTATTCGCAGTAGCAATTGGGGGATCTTGGGCGAAAGATCGTGCAGGTGGTGCATTTGCAGCGCTATTAGCATTCGTCTTAACAAACAGAATTACAGGAGCTATATTTGGCGTAAACGCTGAAATGTTAACGGATTCAAAAGCTACAGTTTCTTCAGTATTAGCAGGAGATTTAGTTGTAAAAGATTACTTCACTTCTGTACTTGGTGCACCAGCATTAAACATGGGAGTTTTCGTAGGGATTATCACAGGTTTCTTAGGAGCTAATTTATATAACAAATATTATAACTATAACAAACTACCACAGGCATTAGCATTCTTTAATGGAAAACGATTCGTACCATTCGTTGTAATTGTTTGGTCTACAGTCACTGCAATTGTATTATCACTTTTATGGCCGTTCATCCAAAGTGGATTAAATGAATTCGGTCGCTGGATTGCAGCATCTAAAGATAGTGCACCAGTTGTTGCACCATTTGTATATGGAACGTTAGAGCGTTTATTATTACCATTTGGATTACATCATATGTTAACGATTCCGATGAACTACACAGAGCTAGGCGGAACATATACGATGTTAACTGGCTCAAAAGTTGGACAAATTGTAGCAGGACAAGATCCTTTATGGCTTGCATGGATTACAGACTTAAATAATTTACTAGCAAATGGAGATACGAAAGCATATAACGATTTATTAAATAACGTTGTACCAGCTCGTTTCAAAGCTGGACAAGTTATTGGCTCAACAGCAGCGTTAATGGGTATTGCTTTCGCGATGTTCCGTAATGTTGATAAAGAAAAACGTGCAAAATATAAACCAATGTTCTTATCGGCTGCATTAGCAGTATTCTTAACAGGTGTAACAGAACCAATTGAATTCATGTTCATGTTTATTGCTCCAGTATTATATGTTGTATATGCAATTACAACAGGACTTGCATTCGCATTAGCAGATTTAATTAACTTACGTGTTCACGCGTTTGGATTTATTGAATTAATTACTCGTACACCGATGATGGTTAATGCAGGACTAACAAGAGATTTAATCAATTTCGTTATCGTTTCATTAGTGTTCTTCGGTCTGAACTTTACATTATTCAATTTCTTAATTAAAAAATTCAATTTACCAACACCAGGACGTGCAGGTAACTATATTGATAATGAAGATGAGTCATCAGAAGGAACAGGAAATGTACAGGATGGTTCATTAGCAACAAAAGTTATTGATTTATTAGGGGGTAAAGAAAATATTGCTGACGTAGATGCTTGTATGACGCGTTTACGTGTAACAGTAAAAGATTTAGATGTTGTTGCACCAGAAGCACAGTGGAAACAAAATGGTGCTTTAGGACTTATCGTAAAAGATAAAGGTGTACAAGCAGTATATGGTCCGAAAGCTGATGTATTAAAGTCAGACATTCAAGATATGTTAGGTGCGTAATAAGATGAAATTGCTAACTTTAAACTGTCACTCTTGGCAAGAAGAGAATCAAATGGAAAAGATAAAATATCTTGCTAAAGTCATTCAAGAAGAAGAGTACGATGTCATCGCATTGCAAGAAGTAAGTCAGTCGATACAAGCTGGAAATGTATGCGGTAACAAGAAAGAAGATAATTTTGGACTTTTACTATTAGAAGAGTTAAAAGCGTTACATGTAAAAGATTACAATATTACTTGGGATTTCTCTCATATTGGTTATGATGTGTATGAAGAAGGATTAGCGATTATAACGAAGCATAATGTTGTAAAGGAAGATACGTTCTTTATTTCAGAAAATAAGGATACAACGTATTGGAAAACACGCAAAATTGTAAGTGCGACAATTGCTTATAATGATAAGAACATAACGTTTTACTCTTGCCACCTCGGTTGGTGGAATGATGAAGAAGAATCATTCAAAGATCAAGTTAATCGTTTGATGGGGCGTGTAGATAGTAATGAACTTTCCTTCTTAATGGGTGATTTTAATAATAACGCCCGTTTACAAGGTGAAGGTTATGAATATATGATGCAAAAAGGTTTGTATGACACATATGAACTAGCAATAGAGAAGGATGAAGGAACAACTGTCCAAGGTGAGATTGCTGGTTGGGATGAAAATAAACATAACTTACGAATCGATCTAATATTGTGTAACCAAAGTGAAAAAGTTCGTTCTTCAAAAGTCATTTTTAATGGTACGAACAGAAATGTAATTTCAGATCATTTCGGTGTAGAAGTACAAGTAGATATATAATAGAAGAAATCCTCACAGATGATGAAAAGCTGTGAGGATTTTTTTGAGGAATACAAGTATTGCCAAGAGAAAATACTTGTATTTTTTATGACATTTCCTATATATTTGTTATTATTGAATGTAAAACTAATTTGGTCATTTTGTATGCATACTTTTTTTACTTCGTTATATAATGAAGTAAGTGAAATATTTAATGGGAAAAATAGTGTGTTTTCGTTTAATCCACGATGTAGAAAGTGATATAATTGCAAAATGCATGTATCATTTTCTAAAGAAGGAAAAATATATAATTAGGTGATAACTTATATGAAACAAATTTGGCGTATTTATAAGACAGACTTACGGAATGTGGCCAAACATTGGGCTGCGATTGTTATTGTTTTAGGATTAATGATTTTACCATCGTTATATGCATGGTTTAACATTAAAGCTTCTTGGGATCCTTATGGAAATACGAAAGGAATCCAGATTGCAGTTTCTAACCAAGATGTTGGATCAAATTTAAGAGGGAAAGATATTAACATCGGGAAAGAAATTGTAGATTCACTTAAGAAGGACAAAAATTTTGGGTGGAAGTTTGTTGATGAAAAGCAAGCGATTTATGGGGTAGAGCGTGGAGATTATTCTGCAAGTATTACTATTCCAAAGGATTTCTCTGAAAAGATTGCAACAGTCTTGAATGAAAATCCACAGAAACCAGAAATTGATTATTACGTAAATGAAAAGGTCAATGCCATTGCGCCGAAGATTACAGCTAAAGGTGCATCGGGGCTGACAGAAGAGATTAGTAAAAACTTTGTTAAAACAGCAAACGGCGAGATTTTTGAAATCTTCAACGATCTTGGAATCGATTTAGAAACTAACTTACCGAGTATTGAGAAGGTCAAGGATCTTGTCTTTAAGTTAGAAGCACAATTCCCAGAAATGAATACACTTGTGGATAAGGCATTAGATGATGCGACTCGGGCAGAAGATGTTGTGAAAGTAGCGCAAAAGGAGTTGCCAGTTGTAGAAAGTGTTATGAATGATGGGCAAGAAGCGTTAGGGAATTTAGATAAATTCTTTGCGAGAAATGATGAAACATTGAAACGTGCACCTGGAACAATTAAGAATAATTTAATTGTAATGCAACAAGGTTTAGATAGTGCGGCAGCAATTACGGATTTCTTAAAAAATCCATCATTTGATTCTAATCTGACACTTCCAGATCCGGCTAAATTCCCGGTGTTGCCTAATATAACTATTCCGCACGTACCACAAATACCAGAAATTCCAGCGTTACCGCAAGTGAATGGTGAGGGGTATAAAAATATTGCTAAAAATATTGATCAAACTGTAAATAATGTTTTTAGTTCTACTCGTGTTGGAACGGCATATGTGAAAAGTGTTATGGATGGTCTTCAAAATAAGGGCGTGGATCCAGCTGTAGCACAGAAAAACGTTCAGGATGCTTCAAAACTTCTCCAAGACCGTATTGATAGTGTTTCATATTTAATTGATTTCTTTACAACTTTTAAAGAATCAGCTTCAACGGACTTTGGTAAACAGTTCTTTGGGAACAGAGTAGAAAGTTTAACGGTGCTTAAAAATTCTATGGTGGATGTTAACAATAGAGTTAAGCATGTAGGAGATTTAATTAGTTCCGGACAAGAAGTTAAACAAGATGTGCGAGATGCTGTGAATCAAAAATTAGATACAGTAAATAATTTAGTAAATCAAGCTGAAAAGGATTATAATGCAACATTTGTAGCAGATTTCGAAAAAGCAGTAAGCACAGCTGAGCAATTGAAAAACACAGCTGAAAATGTAAAAGAAGACGCTCAGCAGTTAAGAGGGAATTTAAATCAAGATATAAAAGCAGCAAATGATTTAGTAAACCAAACAAATGAAGCATTAGACAATGGTAGAGAAAAATATGATAAGGCTGTAAATGATTACAGCAGATTAAAAACGGAGCTTGAAAAAGCAAGAGAAGACTTAAGTAACAAAGGTGTTAATGGATTAGATTCTACAAAAGTAGCCTTAAATGATTTAAATGGACAGTTCAAAGCAGGATGGAATTTAGTTAATGATATGATTCCGGTTATGGAAAGTACAAATAAAGTTTTGGGCGATGTGAATAGTGATAAAAATCTTAATGGCACAATTGCTAAGTTAAATAAAGCAAAAGATGGTTTGCAAAAAGGAATGGATTTAACTGATAAAGGAATTGACGCTATTAATAAAGGTCAAAAACCAGCAGCAGATGTTATTGAAAGTATTAATCAAGTGTCTAAAAATGTTTCGGGCCAAATTGGTGACATTTTAGCTAAATATGACTCGGAAATCACTCCGAATTTCAATGCAGCAATTGCTCGTACAAAAGAGATGTCTAAAAATACATCTCAAATTTTAGGCGAGGCAGATAAGAAGCTTCCAGATGTGAAAAAATTACTTGAAGACTCATCAAAAGGCTTAGTAGATGGTCAAAAGAAAATTGCAGATATTAAAGCTGAAATGCCAGCTACTGAGAAAAAGATTAAAGAATTAGCAAATAAAATTCGTGATTTTGAATCAGAAGAGGATATAAAAGATATCATACGCTTATTGAAAAATGATGTTGAAAAGCAAAGTGATTACTTCGCGAATCCAGTAAATTTAAAAGAGAATAAGTTATTTGCGATGCCGAACTACGGTTCAGCGATGTCACCATTCTACACAGTGCTTGCATTATGGGTAGGCGCACTATTAATGGTTTCGTTATTAACGGTAGAAGTACATGAAGAGGGCGCGAATTATAAGAGCCATGAAATATACTTTGGACGTTTATTAACATTCTTAACGATAGGTCTTTCGCAGGCATTTATCGTATCGATGGGGGATATATTCTTACTCGGTACGTACGTAGTCGATAAATTCTGGTTTGTGTTATTTAGTTTATTTATTGGCGGAGTATTTGTTTGTATCGTGTACTCACTCGTTTCTATTTTCGGAAACGTTGGGAAATCGATGGCAATCATTTTACTTGTGCTTCAAGTAGCAGGATCGGGTGGTACGTTCCCAATTCAAATGACACCACCATTCTTCCAAGCGATTTATCCGTTCTTACCATTCACATATGCAATTAGTGCAATTCGTGAAACAGTAGGTGGCATGCTTTGGGATATAGTTATTAGAGATTTACTTGTATTAAGTGTGTTCGTAGTAGTCATCGTTATCGCTGCGTTATTATTGAAAACACCAATTAACAAATCGAGTGAAAAGTTTGTTGAGAACGCAAAAGGAAGTAAAATTATTCATTAATAAAAAAAGGTTCCTACCGATAGAGGTAGGAACCTTTTTGTTTAATCAAATTTTAATTTCTTTAATGCTTCTGCGAACGGGTTGTTTAATGGTTCTTCTTCTTTATTCTGTTGTTTCATATATTTTTGAACGTCGCGCTTATCAGCCTTGCTTCCAGATTCTTTTTTGCGTCTCTCCTGGAATGTCGATAATTTCTCGCGATAGCCACATTTACATGCGAAAATTTGTCCGGCACCTTCACCACGTAATTCTAACTTCTTCTTACATTGTGGGCAACGAGCGTTTGTTGTACGAGATACATTTTTACGATGACCACATTCACGGTCTTGGCAAACGAGCATTTTTCCTTTTTTGCCGTTTACCTCCAGCATTGGTTTACCACAGTCTGGACAAGACTTCGTTGAAATGTTGTCATGTTTATATTTTTTATCACTTGATTTAATTTCAGAAACAATTTCTTTCGTATAGTTCTTCATTTCTGAAATGAATACTTCTTTTTTCAGTTTACCCTTCGCAATTGCTTCAAGCTTTTGTTCCCATTCACCAGTTAGTGTAGGTGATTTTAACTCTTCTGGAACTAAATCAAGTAACTGACGGCCTTTTGAGGTAATGTGAATATCTTTACCACGTTTTTCAAGTAAGAATGAATTGAATAGCTTGTCGATAATATCAGCTCGTGTCGCTACAGTACCTAATCCACCAGTTGATTTTAACGTATCAGCAAGTTGTTTATTTTGCGTATCCATATATTTCGTAGGATTTTCCATTGCTGAAAGTAAAGTTGCCTCGTTAAAACGTGCAGGTGCTTTCGTTTGACCTGATGTTTGCATAATTAACTTTACAGTTAATGTATCGCCTTTTTCAATGTGAGGTAGAAGTTGTTCTTTTACGTCATCAGTTATATCATCATCTTCAAAACGATTTTCATATACTTCTTTCCAACCGGCATGTAGAATAGTTTTTCCACGTGCGATGAACGTTTCATTGCCAACTTTTGTGCGTAACGTTAGTTGCTCGTATTCGAATGCTGGGAATAAAACGGCTAAGAAACGTTTTACAACTAAATCATAAATTTTACGTTCTTTATCTGTGAAGGCTGAGAAGTTAACGTATCCTTCTGTCGGAATAATTGCGTGATGATCACTTACTTTACTATCATCAACAAATGACTTATTAGACTTGATAGGCTTTTGTAATACTTTATGTGCTAAAGGACGGTACTCTCCAACGCCACATGCTTTTAGACGCTCTGGAAGTGTTCCAACGATATCAGATGAAATGTAACGCGAATCTGTACGAGGGTACGTTAGCACTTTATGTTGTTCATACAATTTCTGCATAATGTTTAATGTTTCTTTCGCAGAGTAACCGAACTTTTTATTTGCATCACGTTGTAATTCAGTTAAATCGTAAAGACCAGGAGAGAATGACTTCTTCTGTTTTTTATCAATTTCCACAACAGTAGCATTATGCTTATCTAAACCTTTTACAATACCGTCAATTTTTTCTTTATTAAAACTGCGGCTATTGCCGTTTGCATCTTGCCAAGTTAGTTTTAACTGATTCGTTGTTTGTGCTTCGATACCGTAGTAAGTTTGAGCTTTGAAGTTCTTTATTTCATCTTCACGATTAGCGATCATAGCGACAGTAGGTGTTTGTACACGGCCGCAATTCAGCTGGGCATTAAAGCGAGTCGTTAAAGCGCGAGTCGCGTTAAGACCGATGTACCAGTCAGCTTCTGAACGTGCGACAGCCGAAGCGTATAAATTGTCATATGCTTTACCTGGTTTTAAATTTGCGAAGCCATCTTTAATTGCTTTATCAGTAACAGATGAAATCCATAAACGCTTAATAGGTTTTTGTATTTTAACTTTATCGATAATCCAACGTGCGACTAATTCGCCTTCGCGTCCAGCATCTGTCGCTACAATAATTTCATTTACATCTTTTCTAAGCAGCTGACTTTTTACAGCATTAAATTGTTTTCCTGTTTGTTTAATAACAGTTAATTTCAAACGCTCAGGTAGCATCGGTAAATCTTCTAAATTCCACTTTTTATATTTCACATCATAGCTTTCCGGATCTGCTAATGTAACAAGATGACCTAAAGCCCAAGTCACAATATATTTACTACCTTCAAGGTAGCCATTTCCTTTTTTATCACACTTAAGTACACGCGCAATATCTCGTGCAACGGAAGGCTTTTCAGCGATTACAACGCTTTTTACCATATTTAAAACATCCTTTCAAATTTCCATACGTTAACTATAGCATACATCTTCTTGAGATTCAGTTTCGCTCCAGATTTGAACGTTTTTTAGTGGGATAACATCTGTTTGAGGGTGAATGATGGCGACAGAACATAATATGCGCCATGATGAGACTATGAGAAATAGATACTTATTTATCCCGCATTAACGGGCAGTAAGACCCCTACCTCAAAATTCAGCGGAAGCCAAGAAGTTAGGTAGGGGATCAACTGCCCATAAAAGCCCGATTGGTTCAACTAATAATCAGTGGGGGATGAACAAAGCCCCCACTGATTAAAGTTTCACTTTATTATGCGTATTGTTTTATCAGTTGCTTCTATATGAAATATAAAAGTAAAGAACTTGTTATTTTACTAGAATAAGAGTAGACTTTGAAGTAGATGAATAATAAACACATGGGAGTTTGTGGATGCAAACTGAGAGTATGACTAATCCGTCATTGACCATTTGAACCTGTTGGATAATGCCAGCGTAGGGAGAGTGTAAAAGCACATGTTCAGGCACTTTGCGTACGCGCAAAGTGCCTTTTTGTGTATCTCCCATCACTATAGTTAGGAGATGAAAAGGATGAATATGAAAGAAATTAGTAAAGTAGTGGATTTGGTGAGAGAGTCTAATCCACTCGTGCATAATATTACAAATGTTGTTGTAACAAATTTTACAGCTAACGGCTTGTTAGCGTTAGGAGCATCGCCTGTAATGGCGTATGCAAAAGAAGAAGTAGCAGAAATGGCTAGCATTGCGGGAGCTCTTGTTTTAAATATGGGTACACTTCGTCCTGAAGAGGTAGAAGCGATGTTACTTGCTGGTAAATCAGCAAATGTGAATAATGTACCAGTACTATTTGATCCAGTTGGTGCAGGAGCAACATCGTATCGAACAGAAGTTGCGAGACATATTCCGGCTGAAATTGATTTAGCGATTATCCGCGGAAATGCAGCTGAGATAGCGAACGTTATTAATGAGAGATGGGAAATTAAAGGGGTAGACGCCGGTGTTGGAAATGGCAATGTCGTAAGTATTGCAAGGCAGGCAGCGGATGAATTAAATACAGTAGCGGTGATTACTGGAAAAGAAGATGTTGTTACAGATGGAGAACGAACGATCCTTATTCGAAATGGTCACCCTATTTTAACGAAAGTTACGGGAACTGGTTGTTTACTAACTTCTGTAATAGGAGCATTTGTAGCAGTAGAAAAGGATTATGTAAAGGCAGCAGTAGCGGCATTAACGTTTTATGGTGTAGCTGCGGAACTGGCAGCTGCTAAGACAGTGGAAAAGGGACCTGGTAGTTTCCAAATTGAATTTTTAAATCAGTTAGCGAATACCACTTCGGGTGATATTGAGAAGTATGGGAAGATTGAGCTTATATAGTAAGGAGGTGAACTAGATGCCCTGTATTACAAAGGCTGAAATGTCTAGATTATTATCAGTATATTTTATTATGGGAAGTAACAATTGTGCGAAGGAGCCACTACAAGTATTGAGAGATGCACTTGAAGGTGGTATAACAATTTTTCAATTTCGTGAAAAGGGGGAAGGGGCTTTAACGGGAGAGAAACGTATTTGTTTCGCGAAAGAACTACAAGCAGTCTGTAAAGAGTACGGTGTACCATTCATCGTAAATGATGATGTGGAACTAGCTATGGAGTTAGATGCAGATGGCGTGCATGTTGGCCAAGATGATGAAGGAATTACTTCTGTTCGTGAAAAAATGGGTGATAAAATTGTTGGTGTATCTACACATACAATTGAAGAAGCACGCTGGGCAATTGAAAACGGAGCTGATTATTTAGGTGTTGGCCCTATTTTCCCAACGAGTACAAAAAAAGATACGAAAGCAGTTCAAGGAACGAAAGGTTTAGCTTATTTTAGAGAGAAAGGAATTACAATACCGATCGTCGGGATTGGTGGCATTACAATTGAAAATACAGCGTCAGTTATAGAAGCAGGTGCGGACGGCGTTTCTATTATTTCCGCGATTAGTTTAGCTGAATCTCCGTATGAAAGTACGAAGAAATTAGTAGAGGAAGTAAGTAAGAGTTTGTAGAAAAAAGCTATGTAGTATTAAAATGCTACATAGCTTTTTTGATATTAGTAATTAGAAATAGGGGGGATTATTTGAAACGAGAAAGGTTTGTAGCGTTGCAAAATGAGTTGTTTCGTTTATTTGGAAAAGGGGAATTTGATGCCATTTATAGATGTATAGATGAAGCGGAAAGAGAATTTCCTGAAAGAATAGATAAAACGAGTTTTTGGAAAGCTTGTGCATATTCAGTAGAAGGCAAGGGTGAAGAGGCAATTGCTATTTTAAATGGAGCTATGCAAAAAGGGATTTGGTGGAATCCCCATACACTTATGTATGATGAAGACTTAAAGGTGCTACAAGATAAAGCGGATTTTAAAGTAATAGTAAAAAAGTGTGAAGAAATATTTAAAAAACAGCAGTTAACAGCTGACCCGAAGTTATTTACTTATGGAAATGAAAAAGCGAAGGCTAGTCTATTTTCTTTACATTGGAGAGGATCAAATATAGATGATTTTGCACCATATTGGTGTGAAGAAGAAATACTACATGAGTATATATTAGGTTTTTCCCAATCCTCACAAATACATGGAATGAAGTCGTATAGTTGGGATAATCATGAAATAGCTATAAAAGACGTTATGAAAACTTTTAATGATTTTGTAAATAAATATAACTTGGAGGACATCATCATAGCGGGAGCTTCTCAAGGGGGAAATATAGCGATAGAGTTAGCGTTAAAGAATATGTTAGCGACTCAAAAATTTATTGCAGTTATACCTGCTATTCGAGATGTTAAGGCAATTGAAAGTATAGTTGTATCAAATGATATAACGAATGTAGAAGGATGTATTGTTACGGGAGACAAAGATCTATTTTACGAAAACACACTTCAATTAATGTCAATGTTCGAGGAATATAATGTGAACTGTAAATTAATTGTGAGAGAAGGTTTGGGGCATCTTTTCCCAGCGGACTTCACACAAATATTAAAGAACATAATGGAGGAATGGACAGCCAAAAGTATTTAAACAAACGTTTGATTAAAAAAGCACAAACCCTTTAAAAATGTAGGTTTGTGCTTTTTCTTTAAAACATAATTGATATTAAAAGCATTCCAATTCCGATAGAAGTGAATGTTGCGATTAGGCCTGGAATCATAAAGCTATGATTTAAAACATATTTCCCAATACCTGTTGTACCAGTGCGATCGAAGTTAATGGCAGCAACGATTGTTCCATAGTTTGGAATGAAGAAATATCCATTTACTGCAGGGAACATTGCGATTAGTAGCGCTGGTGGAATACCGAGTGATAATCCAAGAGGCATTAAAGCACGTACTGTTGCTGCTTGGCTATATAGTAAAATAGATAGAATGAATAATGCGATGGCAAATAGCCATGGTGCACTTGTTACTAGGTGCTGAATTGATCCTTGAATCATATTTAAGTTTCCGTTAAAGAAAGTATCTCCCATCCAAGCGATACCGAAAATAGCAACAACAGCTGTTGCCCCCGCTTTAAAGACGTTACCAGACACGATGCTTTCTACATTTGGTTTGCAGAAAATAATAATAAGAGCTGCGATAGTTAACATAACCATTTCAATTGTGTTTGGCATGGAAAGACGAATTAACTTCCCGTCAACCATCCATCCTGGACGAAGTGCTTCAAATGAACCGAGAAGTACGACAAGGAAAGTTCCTACTAAGAAAAGGATAACGGATAGTTTAGCGCCTTTTAAACCAACAAATTCTTTCTTCTCTTCAATTTTAGGAATCATTCCTTCTTTTAAACGTTTCAAGTATTCAGGGTCTTCATTTAATTCTTTCCCCATTTTGCTAGCGACAAATGCAGCTACCATACAAGCGATGAAGGTAGAAGGAATACTTACTTTTAAAATATCTAATAAGGTGATTTTATAGTCAGCTAGCATTGCTAAAAGTGCAACTGTTGCAGCTGATATAGGGCTAGCTGTAATTGCTTGTTGGGAAGCGATTACGGCAATTGACATTGGTCGTTCCGGTCTAATCCCAGATTCGCGAGAGACTTCTGCGATAACAGGAAGTACAGAATAAGCAACGTGACCAGTTCCTGCGCACAGTGTAAATAAATAAGTAACAATTGGAGCAAAGAATGTAATGCGCTTTGGATTTTTTCGCAATGCTTTCTCAGCTAGATGAACAAGGTAGTCCATTCCTCCAGCGGCTTGCAGTGCACCGGCAGCTGTAATTACTGCTAAAATCATAAGCATTACATCAATAGGAGGAGCTGTAGGTTGTAAGTGGAAGACAAAAACAAGTATTGCCATACCAACGCCACCCATTACTCCTAGACCCACTCCGCCTAGGCGTGCGCCAATAAAAATGCAGAGTAGTAACGTAAGAAATTGTAGCCAAAACATGATAAACTACCTCCGAAATTCATTAGTTAAGATATATTTGAATAATTTAATTTGAACGAAAATTAAAACAAATACTCAAAATAATCCTTGTGTTATATACATTTTTTATTATATAACACAAGAAATGTAACATTCACGAACTTTGTTAAGTTATTTCGAAAAAATAATACATTGAAACTTTACATTTGCATCTCTAAATAGGTAGACATTTTAATTCTTATGTTGTAATCTTTGATAGAGAATAATTTAATTCTCATAGAACTCCCATATCGTTCAACTCGTTCAGCGAGAAAGGCAAACTGATGGAAACATTAGGACGCAAAACTACAGGAGCTAAGGTCGAAAGGCTATGCTAGCCAGTTACCGGACGGATAGGGTTGGTCTTGACCAATGCTCTTTTCATTGGTCTTTTTTTTGTTTATAAACAAATGAGAGCCGTTATCGTTTATTAATAAGGTGTATATTTTAATAGCGTTACTTTATAGTAAGTTAATTAAGAAAGGTGATGTTAATGAGAAGATATTGGCATAAGATATCATTTCTTCAAAAAAATGTATTGTTAACTGTGTTAGTTATTTTGACGCTTGTCGGTACTATGGGAGCGTTAAGTTTTAACATGTTTCAAAATAGCATGATGTCTATATTTGAAAGGCATTCTTTTGAAACAGGAGACACGGTATTACATAAATTAGACGCAGAAATATTGAGAGATGTTGCAAAAGACCCAACGGCAGAAAGAGAAAAGAGAGAGAAGTTAACAGAGAAATTAGATGAATCAACGGAAGAATTGAACAGTGTTGGACAAACCTATATTGTTGGAGCGAAAAAAAATGAAAAAGGTGAGCTACAAATCATTGATTTATCTACAGGTTTAGCAAATGTTGTTGAAGTAAGGCCGGGAGAATATTATAAACAACCAGACCTTTGGATGAAAGCATATGATAAAGTAATGAGCACAAAAAAAGCAAACATGACAGAAGTATATGAAGATGCATTAGGAACATGGGTAACGATATTAGAGCCAATTAAAGATGGAGAAGGTAACATTGTGGCACTTGTTGCAGCTGATGTAGATGCTTCTATTGTTCCTAGTACAAAAGAAAAGTTCATTATACAAGGGTTAATGTTTATTTGTATTTCTGTTTTAATTGCAACTTTTATTCAATTCTTAATTGTGCGTAACGCACTTGCTCCATTGCGGGATTTACGTGAAGGATTGCGCAGAGTCGGTGAAGGTGATTTAAGTATTAAATTAGAGGAAAGACCAGATGATATTGGTATTATTAATGCGTATTTTAATAATACCATTGAGAAGTTTAAAGGAATTATAGATAAAGTGAAGCAGACAGCAGAACAGGTTTCCTCATCTTCGCAAGAATTGTCAGTGAGTACGAAAGAGAATAGCATGGCAGTCCAAGGAATCGCAAGTTCTATAGTTGAGTTAAGGGCTGGCGTTCAATCACAAGAAACTTCAGTACCAAAGTATTTAGGTATTGTATATGAAATGGAAGATAGGATGGAAGAGATAACTAATATTGCACAACAAATGGCGAAAGAGTCTGAAGGTACGAAGCATCATTCAGTAAAAGGAAATGGTGTTATTGAACAGACGATTAATCAAATGAACATAATACAAAATGCAGTACAAGATTTATCTTCTATCATTCATTCTTTGGAAACAAGATCAAAAGAAATTAGTGATATTGTAAATGTAATTACAGGTATTTCAAATCAAACGAATTCGCTAGCTTTAAATGCTTCTATTGAAGCTTCACGTGCTGAGGCAACTGGAAAGGGATTTGCCGTTGTTGCTGATGAAGTGCGTAAATTAGCAGAGCAGACGGAAGCATCAGCAAAAGATATAGCGAAATTAATAGGGGAAACACAAGTTGAAACGGAAGAAGCTGTTGTTTCAATACAAAAAGCTTCAAAAGAAGTAGAATCCGGAATTAAACTTTTTCAAAGTAGTGGTGCTTTCTTTGAAAAAATTTCAAAATCAGCACAATCTGTTACAAATCAAGTTAGAGTTGTTTCTAGAAATTCAAGTGATATATTGCAAAATAGCCAAAATATTGTTCGTGTTGTAAATGAACTATCACTTATTGCAAATAAGTATGCAAATAGTAGTAATAATATTGAAGAAAGTATGAAAGAACAGGAAATGTCTGTACAAGATATTGCTGAATTAGCTAGTTCTTTAAGCTGGCTTTCACAGGAGTTACAAGAGTTAATAGGGGAATTCAAAAGTTAAATGAAATGATTATACGTGCTTTTGTTTGTTCAATAAAATAAATCATGCTACAATGAAAACGAATTAAGGACCGGGGAGCCAATTGGCTGAGAGGATGTAAACAAACATCGACCCTCAACCTGATCTGGATAATGCCAGCGTAGGGAGTTACTTAAAGTGATGTAGCATATGTTATTCTATAATAACTTGCATACAAGGCTTTCCTACGCAGTAGGAAAGCCTTTTCTTGTTTTAATATTTCATTTTATAAGGGGGATTTTACTATGTCACAACAAGTTACAATTTCATTTTCAGTAGTACCACAAGCGAAGAACAAAGATGTGTATTCTGTTGTTGATAAAGCAATTGAGGTTGTACAACAATCGGGAGTTCGTTATGAAGTAGGGGCAATGGAAACAACGCTGGAAGGAGAATTAGATGTACTTCTTGATATCATTAAACGTGCGCAACAAGCTTGTGTGGATGCTGGAGCAGAAGAAGTGATTACTTCTATTAAAATCCATTATCGTCCAAGCACTGGTGTAACGATAGATGAAAAGGTTTGGAAGTACCGTGATGAATATGCAAAACCAGAAGCAATCTAAAATAATTACAACAATTTGGCTTATCCTTCTCATAGCGATATGGGAAGGATCTGTTTCATTATTTAAAATTGAACCGTGGATTTTACCGAAGCCTTCTGCCATTGTTCAAGAATTAATTGGAATGAAAGATTTACTATTACCGAATACGATGCAAACGTTACAAGAGGTTCTAATCGGACTGTTTTTTGCGATTTTAATTGGGACAAGTATTGCAATTATTATGGATGTTATCCCTTTATTTCGTATTTTAATAAATCCGTTGCTTGTTATTTCGCAAACGATTCCAATCGTTGTACTTGCACCGTTATTTATTATTTGGTTTGGATATGGAATGCTACCGAAAGTAATGGTAGTAATACTCGTTTGTTTCTTTCCGATTGCGCTTAGCATTTTAGAAGGTTTTCAAACGGTAGATAAAAATATGTTGAAGTTGTTGCAAACGATGAAGGCAACGAAATGGCAAGTTTACCAGAAAGTAAAGTTTCCAGCAGTGCTGCCATACTTTTTCTCAGGTTTAAAAATTGCAGTTACATATAGCGTAATGGGAGCAATTATTGGGGAATGGCTCGGTGCAAGCGAAGGATTAGGGGTTATGCTTACAAGGGCTACAAAATCCTTTTTAACAGCCCGAGTATTTGGTGTGGCAGCAATTATTGTTATGGTGACATTATGTCTGTATTTTATCGTGGAGTTTATGGCAAGAATAACAGCACCATGGATATATAGAAAGGACGGCAGAAAATGAAAAAAGGTTTAAAAGTTATGTTGGCTGCCTTATTAGCAGTAGGTGTGGCTGGATGTAATCCGGCGAAGAAAGAAGAAAGTGCAAGTAAAGATCAAAAAGTAAAAGTAGTATTAGATTGGTTTCCGAATACGAATCATACTGGCCTATATGTAGCGCAAGCGAAAGATTATTATAAAAAGCAAGGATTAGATGTAGAAATTATTCAGCCAGGTGATAATGTGACAGCGGAGCAAATGATAGCTTCCGGAAAAGCTGACTTCGCAATAAGCGCACAAGAAAATGTAACGTTGGCTCGTGTGGAAGGTATTCCTGTTGTATCTGTAGGGGCAATCATTCAACATAACACTTCAGCTTTTGCATCACTTAAAAAAGATAATATGACGTCACCAAAAGATTTTGAAGGTAAACGTTACGGCGGCTGGGGAGGACCAGCAGAAGAAGCAACGTTGAAGACAATCATGGAGAAGCATCAAGCTGATTTTAATAAAGTTGAAAAAATCATCTTAGGACAAACAGATTTCTTTAAATCAATCGGTCGTGATGCAGACTTTGAATGGATATATTACGGATGGGATGGAATTGAAGCGAAGCGCCAAGGAAAAGAGTTAAATACGATTATGGTGAAAGACTTAGACCCAGCGCTTGATTTCTATAGTCCTGTTATTATTACGAGTGAAAAACATACGAAGCAAGATAAAGACTTTGTGAAAAAGTTTATGAGTGCAACGACAGAAGGTTATAATTTTGCAATTAAAGAACCGAAAGAAGCTGCTGATATTTTAATTAAAGCAGTTCCAGATGTGAATAAAGAATTAGTACAAGAAAGTCAAAAATGGTTAAGTACGAAGTATCAAGATGATGCAAAAGCGTGGGGAGTACAGAAGGAAGAAGTTTGGACGAATTACATGAATTTCTTATATGATAACAAAGTTATTAAGAAGAAAATTGATGTGAAAGATGCCTTTACAAATGAGTTCCTTCCAAGTGAAAAATGAGTGGATTACAAATAAAAGAGATTGTAAAAGCTTTTGATGGAAAGAATGTATTAGCAAATATTAGTGCTTCTATACGAGAGGGAGAGTTCGTTTCCTTTGTAGGACCGAGTGGTTGCGGGAAAAGCACATTATTAAATATGATTGCAAATGTTGAAAAACCAACAAGTGGGGATGTAACGTATAAGGATACGCACGTACAAGAGCAAGATGTTGTAAGTTATATGCCGCAACAAGATTTATTACTACCGTGGCGATCAGCTTTGCAAAATATAGTGTTGCCATTGGAAATTGAAGGTAAACCGAAAAAACAAAGGCTAACAGAAGGAATGGAAGCATTAAAGCAGTTTCAGCTAGATGAATATGCAGACCATTATCCAGATGAATTGTCTGGTGGTATGCGTCAAAGGATTAGTTTTCTGCGCACATATTTATGTGAAAAGCCAATTATGCTACTTGATGAGCCTTTTGGAAAATTAGATGCCTTTACAAAAATGGAAGTACATAGTTGGCTTTTAAACTCTTGGCACCAAGAGAAGCAAACAATCGTTATGGTTACACATGACTTAGATGAGGCAATCTTACTTTCGGATCGCGTATTTATTTTATCTCAAAGACCAGCATCAATAGTTGGAGAGGTACAAGTGAAATTACCTAGACCAAGAACGATGGATATGTTAACATCACTTGAGTTAAAGAAGGATAAGGAAGAAATTCTGAGAGTATTAGCTCCTTATATGAAAAAATAGAAAAAGCTCTTACCAGATTTAAATATAATCGCTGGTAAGAGCTTTTTTTTATAGAACATGAAAAGAATGAGAAGGAACAAAAGAAAAAATAGAGAATAGAATATAACAGAGTAGTTTATACTCTTAATATAACAAATGTTAAAGGAGTGAAAGGATAAAATGACTTTATCAACTGTTCTTCAAATGGTTTTAGCTTGATACGGGAGAAGTCTACCCATTTTTAACAATTAAGCTAAATTGAAGACAGCAGGTAAAGAACCTTAATCCTTTTTTACGATAATATGTAATGGGTAAGGTGTATTCACCTTACCCATTTTTTATATGCACAATTAAATAAGGCTTTTTACTGTAGCTCTCTATTTAGCTTATGAACCATAAGTAGAGGAGAGAAAAAAATGAGTATATTAACAGTAGAAAATTTAAGTCATTCGTATGGTGAGAAAACCATTTTATATAATGCGTGTTTTCGACTATTAAAGGGCGAGCATGTTGGGTTAGTTGGGAAAAATGGAATTGGAAAATCAACATTGTTAAGGATTTTAACAGGAGAACTTATACATGATGACGGAAACATTGAATGGTTTCCACATGTGAAGATAGGTTTTTTACAGCAGCATATGGATTTACAAGAGGGGATAACAATTGAAGGGTACTTACAAAGTGCATTTTCTAATTTGTATACGATTGAATGTGAAATGTTAAAAATTACAGAAGAGATGGCTGGAGCGGGAGAAGTAGAAAAACTGTTAGTAAAGTATGGAGAATTACAAACTATATTGGAAAGCTCTAATTTCTATCAAATTCATACAGAAATTGAAGAAGTAGCAATCGGTTTAGGTTTATTTGAAATAGGGTTGAAAAAGGATGTTTCAAAGTTAAGTGGAGGACAGCGAACAAAGTTATTACTTGGGAAGCTCCTTTTAGAAAAAGCTGATGTTTTATTGCTAGATGAGCCAACAAACTATTTAGATACAGCCCATATAGAATGGTTGCAATCGTATTTGAGACTGTATGAAAAAGCTTATGTGATCATTTCGCATGACGAAGTATTTTTGAACAGTATTACGAATGTTATTTATCATCTAGAAGAAAGGAAAGTGAAGCGATACGTAGGAAATTATGAAAAATTTGTGCAAAGTTATCAATTGCAAAGGAAACAATTACAATCGGCGCGTGCGAAACAGCAAAAAGAAATTGCTCAGTTAGAAACATTTATTCAAAAAAATAAAATTCGAAAAGCGAAACAGGCCAAAAGTCGAGAGAAAGTATTGGAGAAAATGCAAAGGGTTGAAAAGGTTAATCATGTACCTCGATCCCGTTTTGATTTCAATGTTTATGAGGAGCCAGTTAGTCGCATATTACAGGCTGAAAAACTAAGGATAGGATATAGTTCTCCGTTATGTCCAGAATTGAATTTGCAAGTGAAAAAAGGAGAAAAGATAGCGATTGTTGGTCATAATGGAATTGGAAAAACGACAATGTTAAAAACGTTATTAGGTCAAATAAAGCCGTTAAGCGGTTCAATTTCTGTTGGAGAACGAGTAAATCCTGCTTATTTTGCGCAGGAAGAGTTTGCTTCAGAAACAACACCATTAGAAAAAGTTTGGGCAGAACGACCAGATATGACAAAGAAAGAAGTACGCCAAGCATTAGCAAAGTGTGGATTGAAAGAAGAACATGTATTAAAACCTATTCGTTTATTAAGCGGCGGGGAACAAACGAAAGTACGTTTATGTGAACTTATCGTAACGAAAAGCAATGTTTTAATTTTAGATGAACCGACTAATCATTTGGATATAGAAACAAAGAAGTCTTTGCAGGAAGCGTTACAACAATATAAAGGAACAGTTTTACTTGTCTCACATGAGCCTTCTTTCTATGAAGCATGGATAACAAAAGTATGGAATATAGAAGAATGGGATGCTGAACGATATGAATAAAGAAAAGGCATTAGCTTGTATAAGCTAATGCCTTTTCTTTGTGATTAACATGATTTTCGAGAACTCTTACATGAGAATTGTATGAAGAAGCACTCTTATGGTGCGCTTATAAGCGTGCTTTTTCTTATGTTATGTTTATATTTAGATGCCTTTCCCTAATAGGCGACTATCTTTCTTTGTATATATAGATAGTTTGAAATGGAATGAAAATAATTCCTATATGTAAAGGATAATGTGATTAGTATGGGAAGACAATAGAACTTAAAGGGAATTCATGTAAAATTCAGATGAACTTCACATGAACTTCATACTAGAAACTAAATATAATTATAATAGGTTATCGTAATATTAATTGGTGATTTTTCATAACATTAAAAGTTTGAATTTAGGATAGAGCACTCAAACCTAAATTCAAACTTTAGTGAAATAATTAATGGAGGTTACGCTTAGTTTTCGCTAATGGATGCATTTACAAGTTCGGCGGGAGTGCCTGTTCCTGCCCCTCCGATTGTAACGGATCCACCAGGAGGAATTTCACCATTCCATCCTGCATTCGTAATTACGTAATGATTATTTATTTTACTACTAATTTTAGAATCCCAAACTTGTGTTAAATTGCCGTTATAATCAAATTCTAATTTCCAGTTTTTAATAGGGGTCGTTCCACTATTTTTAATTACAATCGAGAAGTTGTAACCACTTCCCCAATTTGAAGTGACTGAAAAGGTAGCATTACCATTTCCACCAGGAGATGTTGTATCAGTATCATCTGTTTTTACAATGATAGAAGTAGGCTGTGATTTATTCCCGGCAGCATCTTTTGCTATTATTGAAAATGTGTATTCGGTATTAGATTTTAAGTTTTTGATTGTAATGCTATTTGTTGTTGTACTCCATTTCTCTTCTCCGGCAGTAATTTCATATTCCGTAACTCCTACGTTATCAGTAGATGCAGTCCAGTTTAATTGAACGGAGTTTGAATTTTTATTTGTAACAGCAATATTTTTTACGTTTGTTGGGGGCTCAGTATCTTTTTGAGTAATAGGTCCACCAAGTAATTCTTTTACTAACGTATCAAGCAATTTTGGTCCACTGCAACTATATTTTGGACTTGTACGGCAATCCCCGCTTAGTTCCCAAAACATTGCGCCACTTAGACCCTTTGTCTTTATATAGTCTGTTTTATATTTCATAGATTCGTTGTCATCATAGCTAATAAACGTGCCTGTAGTCGCATTATATAAATAAGGTACTTTCGCTACATCGTTCCAGTGGCGAACAAAACCATTTTTATTAACATAATTAGCTGCTAAATCACCATAATCGTACACACCTGTGTCACCGGTAGAATAATCATCCCAAGTACCTTTAGAAGCGAGCTTTCCGTCACTACCTGGTTTACAAGGTTGGTATTGCCCATTATTTTCTTTTCCGCAACTTTTCCATCCACGTCCGTAAAAAGGTACACCTAATACGAGTTTATCCGCTGGAACCCCTTCATTTGTATAAATGTCTATCGCACCATCTACATAAAATTTTGTATCCGCTGCTGGGTCATTTGGATCTTTGTATAGTGCTGCATTATGGTTAGAAGTAGCTTCCCATCCACCGTGGAAATCATATGTCATAATATTAATCCAATCAAGTATTTGAGAGATCTGCTTTAGCTCTGTATGATCCGCATAACGTTGGCTTGCACCTGATGCGATTGTTAGTAAATATTGTTTCCCATCTTCTGCAGTAGCTTTCGTTAATGCATTTCGAACATCTTGAAGGAGTAGGGTGAAGTTTTGCTTATCTTCAGGACGATAACTACCACCAGGAATCGTTTCAACGCCCGGATATTCCCAATCTAAATCAACGCCGTCAAATCCATATTCACGAAGAAAAGCTACTGTAGATTCAGCGAATACTTTTCTTGTTTTTTCATCAGCTGCCATATCAGAAAAGCGGTTAGACCAAGTCCAGCCACCAACTGAAATAATTGTTTTTAAGTGAGGATACTTAGCTTTTAATCGTTTCAGTTCTCCGAAATTTCCACAACGGGCGTATTTATCACAATCTTCCCAAGTTGTACCTAATCCCGGATAAGATTTTGTGACATCAGCCCATGGTTCACCGAGTACGAGAGTGCCATTAGGAACCTCTTTATTTTGCAGTGGTACACCAGACTCTTTACAGTTCCACGTTTGTTTATTTGGATTATCGGGGTGAGTAGAAGGGTTTCCATGTTTTCCATTCCAGCAAATATCAGCGAAAGCATAGTTTAAATGAGTTAGCTTTGATGCATCAATGTCTGCAACTTGATAATTACGTCCGTAAATGCCCCATGAAGGAAAATACCCAACAATTTTTTGACCTTGCTTTGGTGAATCTGCTAATGCAACATTTGGAGTAATAAAGTTTGTAAGAAAAAGAGGTAAGAAGAGTAGTAGGGATAGTAATAGCAGTGTGAATTTTTTGGAGCTCATAGTCATTTCTCCTTTCAAAATAAAAGATATATTTAAAGGCATGCGCCAATAAACCAAAGTGAATCTAGACGTATGAAACGTCTAGATAAAAATGATAAGACATCACGAAGTCTATACAAGGGAGCTGGGGGTGATTAAATCGTAGCAAATGTAAGATTTTGTGTAAACGCTTTATTTGATTCGCAAAGATTTTCTCAATATGAAATGGCTCTAATACAGACTACACATGAAAATAAAATATTGATTAGGGAGGAAAAGGCTCCTTGTAATTAAATTTGAGAAAAAATTGTATGAATTCAATTTGTAATAGCGTAGCAAGATGAGAAAATATCATGTAAAATAATAGTAAAAATATGTAAAGGAGCGAATGGTGTGGATGTCTTTTTGAACATTGCTGAAGAAAAAATTCGACAAGCAATACGGAATGGAGACCTTGATCATATTCCGGGAAAAGGAAAACCACTACAATTAGAAGACCTTTCAATGGTACCTCCAGAACTTAGAATGAGTTATAAAATTTTAAAAAATGCGGGTATGATTCCACCAGAAATGGAACTACAAAAAGATATATTAAAAATAGAAGACTTAATTGCGTGCTGTTATGATGAAGCAGAGAGAAAAAAATTACAAGAAGAGTTAACGGCAAAAATGCTGCGTTTTCAGCAGGTAATGGAAAAGAGAAAGATTAAAGAGAGTTCAGCTTTTCGTATGTATCAGGATAAAGTATTTCGTAAATTACGCTAAGAGGGATAAGATGAATAAATTTGAAACGATAGAAGAATTAGCGACACATATTGAAGAACAACAATTAGTACTGCTCTTTATTAAAACGGAAAATTGTGGTGTTTGTGATGTTATGCTAAGAAAAGTAAATGGTCTATTAGAGAATTATGATTACGTAGAGAAAGTGGAAATATTACTACAAGACATGCAAGAGATTGCGGGGCGTTATGCAGTGTTTACAGGGCCAACAGTTTTATTATTTTATAATGGAAAAGAGATCCTTCGTGAATCGCGCTTCATTTCACTTGAAAATTTAGAGAGAACCATTCAATTATTCGAAGATTAAGGGAGGCTTTTATATGGAATTTATTATTGTCATACTATTATTTGTTGTAGTTGGAACGATCGTAACGGCAGTTCGATCAAACAAAAAGAAGGTAAATCTTACGAAACAAAATAACATTCATAATTCATCTAACAGTTCGTCACCATTATTTTTCTTTGCTGGATCTGATAATGATAGCTCGCATGGAGGTTCACATGATTGTGGAGGATCTTTCGGTGGAGATAGCGGAGGCAGCTGCGATGGTGGCGGAGGTGGCGGTGATTGATGAAAATGCGCCTTATATAGGCGTATTTCTTTTTAAACAAACGTTTGATTATTTGGCTTACATATGCATAAAAACAGTTAAACAAACGTTTGATTAATATTTTTAACGTACTAAGGGGAATAGAAATGAAAAGGGAACCGAAAGTGAAAAATAAGGGGAAAGTAGTGTTATTTTTATTAGCTGCGGGAGGCGTATTTCTTGTTAAATTAGGATTTAAAATTGGAATAATACATATGATTCGAACGTGGTTTGAAAGTACGTTTTCTTAAATAAGGAATATAGCCTCTTGTAATAGAGGTTTTTAATTTGTTATTATTAGACTGAACGGTCGGTTTAAAGAGGTGTAAATATGAGAAGAAGTGCAGAAGAGATAAAGAAAGAAATTGCATATAAAGCAGAAAGTCTGTTTTCACAGAAGGGTTATGCAGCTACATCTATGGAAGAGATTTGTGAAATTACAAAGCGAAGTAAAGGAAGCATTTATTATCACTTTAAAAGTAAAGAAGAATTATTTTTATTTGTAGTAAAACAGCATACGTATGATTGGCTTGAAAAATGGAATGAAAAAGAGAAGTTGTATAGTACAAATACTGAAAAACTATATGGTCTCGCGGAATATCATGTCGAGGACATACAGCAACCCATTTCAAATGCAATAGAGGAATTCTCTATGAGCCAAGTTGTAAGTAAAGAGATTTTGGATGAACTATTGGCTTTAACTAGAGAATCATATGTTATGTTTGAGAAACTAATTGAAGCAGGTATACAGTCTGGAGAGTTTCGTGAAGATAGTACGCGCGACCTTATGTATATTGTGAATGGATTATTATCAGGGCTTGGAGTACTTTACTACGAGTTAGATTATAAAGAGCTGCAACGTATTTATAAAAAGGCAATAGATGTATTGTTAAAAGGAATGGCAGCTGAATAATAAGTCAGTTGCTTTTCTTACAAAACAAATTAGACCGAACGGTCGGTTTATGAAAGGGGAATGAAAATGAACGCTTTATTTAAAAACCGAGCATTTATGCTCGTTATGGCATCTGATATTTTACAACAATTTGCAATTTGGATCAGAAATATGGCTCTTTTGTATTTCATAATGGAGCGAACGAATAATGATCCAGTTTCAGTTTCGTTGTTATCGGTTATGGAATATGCACCTATTTTTATTTTCTCGTTTATCGGTGGGGCGCTAGCTGATCGCTGGAATCCGAAAAGAACGATGGTTGCTGGAGATGTATTAAGTGTACTGTCTATTGTAGGAATTGTCTTGTTGTTAAAGCTGGATTATTGGCAGGCTATATTTTTGGCAACACTCATTTCCGCGATTGTAGGCCAATTTTCTCAGCCATCATCTTCGCGTATATTTAAGCGTTACGTAAAAGAAGAGCAGGTAGCAAATGCGATTGCATTTAACCAAACATTACAGTCATTATTTATGATTTTTGGACCAGTGGTAGGATCACTTGTGTATACACAACTTGGTTTATTTACGTCACTATATAGCTTAATCATTTTATTTTTGTTATCTGCTATTGCTCTTTCGTTTTTACCAAAATGGGTGGAACAAGAGCAAGTGGCGAGAGATTCATTAAAAAATGATATAAAAGAAGGATGGAAATACGTTCTTCATACGAAAAATTTACGTATGATTACGATCACTTTCACCGTTATGGGCTTAGCTGTTGGATTAACGAATCCATTAGAAGTGTTTCTTGTAATAGAGCGTCTTGGAATGGAAAAGGAAGCAGTTCAATATTTAGCCGCAGCTGATGGGATAGGTATGTTAATCGGTGGTATTGTTGCTGCAGTTTTCGCTTCAAAAGTGAACCCGAAAAAGATGTTTGTATTCGGTATGAGCATATTAGCAATGTCATTTTTAGTAGAAGGGCTATCTACATCATTTTGGATTACTAGTTTCATGAGGTTTGGAACAGGTATTTGTTTAGCTTGTGTTAATATCGTTGTCGGTACGCTTATGATTCAACTTGTACCAGAAAATATGATTGGAAGAGTAAATGGAACAATTTTACCACTGTTTATGGGGGCAATGTTAATCGGAACTTCACTAGCTGGAGGATTGAAGGAGATGACCTCACTAGTTACTGTATTTTGTATAGCAATGGCACTTATTTTATTTGCGATAGGGCCAGTTCTACGCATGCAAATAAATAAAGAAGATGTCGCTAATAAAGAGGAACTAACAAATTCGTTAGCTTCGAAATAATCATTGTAAGGGAGCAGGATTGCTCCCTTTTCTTGTGGCAATCTTTTGACAATGACATGCCCCAACTATATACTGATGATGTAAAAACGAGTTTACAGGTTAGGAGAAATGGTGTGAAAAATCAAATCTATGAATTACGCACTGAAAACAATATTTCACAAGGTGCATTGGCTGATAAGTGTAAAGTTTCTAGACAGACGATAAATGCAATTGAGAATAATAAATATGATCCAAGCTTAGCGTTAGCATTCCGTTTAGCTGAAGTATTAGGAACAACTGTTGATAAACTATTTTTGTACAAGTTGTAGGGGGAGTAGTTGTTGGGGAAAGAGAAAATAAGCCTTGTAGTTACGGCATTAGTAGCTATAAGTACGTTAGTGTTTGCACTTTATTATTGGTTAACTGAACTTCAAGTAAACTGGTATGCACTATTTATTTGTAGCATCGCATTACATTATATGTTTAAAAGTTTGGCATCGCATAATGTGGAAGGGACAACGGAGGAGAAAGAAGATGTAGAAAAACATGTATTAAAAATAAGTGCAAATGTTACGTATTATGTACTTGTTGTATTAATTTTTGGTTTGTTTTTCGCATCGGTAGGTTTTAATAAATGGATTGATTTTCATAACATACCGCTTTTGTTTGCGTTATGTGCTGCGATAGTTGTAAAGCCGGCTGTAGAATTTTTAATTGTAAGACGTTATCGCTAAAAATAAAGAAAAGATCCTCTTCTCATGAGAAGAGGATCTTTTTCTTATAGCGTTTTAGTTTTTGAACTAGGTGGTGTAACGGATGTATCATTTTCGGGAACTCTAGTTAGTAAGAATCCACCGATAACGAACAGTACAATAATACTAAGGACACCAGCGTTGGTTTTTCCCGTTAATTGCGTTGTAACACCGACTAATACTGGACCCATAATTGCCGCGAATTTACCAAAGATATTATAAAATCCGAAGAATTCATTTGCAGATTCTTTTGGTACTAGTTTTGCAAAATAGGACCGACTAAGTGCTTGAATACCACCTTGAGAAGTGGCAACTAACATTGCTAAAATCCAGAAATCGAGTGTCGTTTTTAAGAAATAAGCATATATACAGATAATGATATAAATAATAATACCGACGTATAGCATTTTTTTACCTGTAAATGTTTCTGATAACTTTCCGTATAATAAGGCGAATGGACAAGCTACAATTTGTGTGACAAATAAGATGATTAATAGATTTGTTGCACTAATACCGAGATCTGTTCCGTAAGCGGTAGACATAGTAATAATTGTATCGACCCCGTCAATGTAGAAGAAGTAAGCGATTAGGAACATAAATACAGTTTTATATTCTTTAATATTTTTAAAAGTATCAGCAAGGCGTTTGAAGCTCATTGCAATTGGTCTTGGATGACGTTCAATATAATGTGTTTGCTCTACATTTTTTAGCATTGGAATTGTAAATAATCCCCACCAAAGAGCTGTTATTGCGAACGAAATTTGACTAGCAATGCCGACTGATAAAGGGATAGTTCCTTTTTGAGCAAGAATAATAAGAGCGATACAACCGATAAAAGGAATTGTGCTTCCAATATAACCTAATGCAAAGCCTCTTGTAGAAATTCGGTCCATTCTATCTTTAGAGGTAACATCTACTAAAAATGCATCATAAAAAATGTTTGCTCCAGCAAAACCGACTAGTGCTAGCATATAGCAACCTAGTAATAAGTACCACTGGGATGTTGGGACGACTGCTAGCATACTTGTAAATACGATGCCGAGTCCGAAGAAGAATGTGAAAAATCGTTTTTTAAACCCTTTATAATCAGCAACTGTGCCGAGAATAGGAGCAAGTATAGAAATTAAAAGTGTAGCGAATGAGTTTGCATATCCCCAATATGCTGTTGAAGTTGCACCAGATAGTCCAGCTTCTTTTGCAGCTGCTTTAAAGTAAATTGGGAATAATGCAGTTGTAATGACGAGCGAATATACCGAATTCGCCCAATCGTATAATATCCAGCTTTTTTCTTGTCTGGACATTTTTTTCATATAATGTTCCCCCTTAAATTGTTCTACTAACAGTGTACAAAAATAAAAATTATAAAAAGAGAAACAGTGATGATTTTTACATAACTTTTACATATATACACAGTTCTTTACAATTGAAGTAAATCCTCTACAATTGATCCGTCTGTTTCACCTAAGTGTAAACCGAGTAGTCTAGCGATAGTTGGACCTTCATCAATAAGTCTCATGTACGGGATGGTAACGCCGCTTTTTATCCCTTTCCCAGCAGCGATAAAAATTGTTTCATAGTTAGGTTTTGTTGGAGAGTACCCATGCGTACCAAATGTATATTTTTTACTGGGCGTAACATCTTTTTCAGTAATTTCTTTTATAAAATCGCCTGTATAGTTTTCAGTGAAATAATATCCTTCTTGTGCTTCCAACATAAATAAACAATTACCATCTGCACCGCAGTCTTTTGCAGCTTCATCATGAAGCATAAATTCAATACCGTTTTGTTTATTTTGAAGTAACTCTTCAAGTAGTAGTTGTACTTTTCGAATTGTATCCGTATCATTTTTGTCTTTCACATATACATAGGCAGAGCCGTCGCAACTTTGGCAATAGACCTTCCAGTCTACTAATTTTCCTTTTGAATTTATAGATATAAGCCCTTTTTGATGAAATAGTATATTTAATTGAATGGCTTTGTTTTCACTTAAAGCGCTATGATCACCGAGAGCGATAATTGTACTTTCTTCGTATAGGTCACTGTCTTTTAAAGCTTGAATAATTTTTCCTAGCCGTTCATCATGTCTTTGGATAGCAGCTATTGTTTCGTTAGATTCAAAGCCGTGATAGTGTCTTTGAGTGTCTAAATCGGTGAAATGTATAAACATGACATTAGGCCTCTTCGTCTGGATTGTATGCACAGCAGATGCAAGTACGAAATCATCGAGTTCAGGCTGTGATAAGCCATTTCTTATATGACCAAAACGCTGATTCAAATCTAATTGATATAGTGGACTACCGCTAAATAATGAAACTAAAATTTGATTTTGCCACGGTCTATTTGGAAAAATTTCAGGTAAATTGTAATCAATATTTGCTCTGCCGGTAACAGGCCATAGAAGGGCAGCTGTCGTTAAATTTGCTTTATGTGCTTCATCGTATAACGTTGTTCCTTTAATGGATTTTCGGTACCAATGCCAATCTGGTGACTCGCGTCCAGGTTGAAGTAACGTATTGCTAACTACGCCATGTTTATTAGGGTAGTTTCCAGTAACGATTGTTGAGTGACTTGGATATGTTACAGAAGGATAAATAGGTTCCACTTTTCTCGCCATCGCGCCCTTGTTTATTAATGTTTGAAAATTAGGGAGTTTTTGTAATATAGGAAAATCTAAAGCTGATAAGCAATCGAAAGATAAAATAATGACGTGATTTGTTAATGCTTTATCCATAAAGTTCCCTCCTGATTATATAAAACCTATTCTTATATATTACTATTAATACCTAGTAATAATAATATATTTCTAGGTAAAAATTTATTATTTATTTTCAGAAAAATTAAACATATAATTAAGTATAAGGGAATGAATGGAAGGAGGGAATACTATGGATTGGCTAGATGGATTTAGTATCTTTTACATCATTGGCGGAATTACGATTATCCTTGTATTTACTATTTCGTATTTACTAAAGAAACGGTTTCCAAACAAACAGTTCGATATTATATTTGCACTTAGTTTAATACTTCTTTGCTTAGCATCCTTTCCCGTTACAATGATGGTGATTGGTGGATGGGAAGGAATGGGATATGGATTTATTGGTTTCTTCGTTCTACTTGGTACACTTATCGGTATGATTGCACATCAACTGGTAAAAATCTCGCGAAAAAGCTACGTATAAAACTGCAGAAAATGAAAAGAATATATAAGAATGAGAAAATTAGCTATTGTTTAAAAAAAGAATTTGTATTATGATAATCAACAAATTTATTTCGTTATAACGATGAAAAAGGACTAGTACATGTTCAACCTTTTTAGCAGAGAGAGAATCCGCTAGGCTGAAAGATTCTTAAAAAGGCGATATGGAACCTACCTTTGCGTTCTGCATATGCAGCGGGAATTTCCCGTTATCAAAAAGAGAGCATGCACAATTTTTGTGCATGAATCAGGGTGGTAACGCCGGCAAAGCTCGGTCCCTATTTAGGGACACGGGCTTTTTTGTATTTTCAAAAGGAGGAAGATTGACTATGGCAAAAGAACAAGTACAAGCGATTACGAAGATGGAAGAGGATTTTGCACAGTGGTACACAGATATTGTAAAAAAAGCAGAACTTGTTGATTATTCAAGTGTAAAAGGATGTATGATTCTACGTCCGTACGGTTATGCCTTATGGGAAAATATGCAGAAAGTTATGGATGAAAAGTTAAAAGCAACTGGTCATGAAAATGTATATATGCCAATGTTTATCCCAGAGAGCTTATTGCAAAAAGAGAAGGATCATGTAGAAGGATTTGCTCCTGAAGTAGCATGGGTGACACATGGCGGGGATGAAAAATTAGCGGAGAGACTTTGTGTACGACCTACATCTGAAACTTTATTCTGTGAGCATTTTTCAAAAATTGTGCAATCCTATAATGATTTGCCAAAGCTATATAATCAGTGGTGTTCAGTAGTTCGTTGGGAGAAAACAACGAGACCATTCCTTCGTACGACTGAATTTTTATGGCAAGAAGGCCATACGATTCATGAAACGGCAGAAGAATCGCAAGCTGAAACGTTACATATTTTAAATCTATATGCTTCTTTCTGTGAAGATTACTTAGCGATACCAGTAATTAAAGGGCAAAAAACAGAAAAAGAAAAGTTTGCGGGAGCAAAGGCAACTTATACGATCGAAAGTTTAATGCATGATGGGAAAGCACTTCAAACAGGAACATCCCATAACTTCGGAACGAATTTCTCTGAAGCATTTGATATTAAATTTTTAGACCGAAACGGTAAGTGGCAATATGTACACCAAACATCTTGGGGTGTATCAACGAGAATGATAGGTGGACTTATTATGGTTCATAGCGATAATAATGGTCTTGTAATGCCCCCTAAAGTCGCACCAGTGCAAGTTGTTATTGTACCAATTGCGCAGCATAAAGAAGGAGTTTTAGCGAAAGCAACAGAGTTACAAGAACATATTCAAAAGGTTGCGCGTGTAAAAATAGATGCTAGTAATAAAACACCAGGCTGGAAATTTAACGAGTATGAAATGAAGGGCATTCCAATTCGATTAGAAGTTGGTCCTAAAGATATTGAAAAGAATCAAGTTGTACTTGTTAGAAGAGATACGAAAGAAAAAGAATTTATATCAATGGATCAATTAGAAAAACGTATTCCAGCACTACTTGAGGAAATTCATAATTCTTTATTTAATAAAGCAAAAGTATTTCGCGATGAGAATACGTATAGTGTGACGAATTTCGAAGAGATGAAAAAAGCAGCTGATGAAAAGCAAGGGTTTATTAAGGCGATGTGGTGTGGAGAACTAGCTTGTGAAGAGAAATTAAAAGAAGAAGTTGGAGTATCTTCACGTTGTATGCCTTTTGAGCAAGAGCATTTAGCTGACGAATGTATTTGCTGTAGTAAAGAAGCAAAGCACATGGTCTATTGGGGAAAAGCATATTAATACTCTTTCTTATAGATGCCAAAAGGACTTTGGGTTGCATAATAAACTGCAATCCAAAGCCCGTTTTAGTTTTATATTGGTTTCATGTATTTTTTAGATGGAAGGATGTTGGTCTTTATTTTGCATTTTTACGGCGAATAAACAATAACATACCAATTAGGAATGTTGAAAGTCCTATTAAAATAGATGCAGGATAATGCGCTGCAGTATTAGGTAACTTATCACCTTGTTTTGTCGCATTATCTTTTACGTTACCACCTTGTGAACTGCTATCCCCTTTAACTCGATTGCCATCTTGGGAGCCTTTGCCATCTTGCAAACTGCTATCGCCCTTAACTCGATTGCCACCAGAACCGTTGCGCCGCTGCCACCAGAACCGTTGCCACCAGAGCCATTGCCACCAGAACCGCTGCCACCACCACCGCAGCTGCCACCAGAGCCGCCGCCACCAGAACCGCTGCCGCCAGAACCACTGCCACCAGAACCGTTGCCACCAGAGCCGCTGCCACCAGAACCACTGCCATCAGAGCCGCTGCCACCAGAACCGCTGCCACCAGAACCGTTGCCGCCAGAACCGTTGCCACCAGAACCGTTATCACCAGAGCCACTGCCATCAGAACCGTTGCCGCCAGAGCCATTGCCATGAGAACCACTATCGTCCTGAGAACCATTGTTTCCTGGTGGTTTATTATTATCTTTGGAGTTGCCTTCTGCTAAATGATCGTTATTTTGTACAATTGCGTTTGTTGCTGGAGAGAAGTTTTCTGTTGCTGCATTACCGATATTTAAACCACTAAAAAAAGATAAAGAGAGTGTTGATGCTAAAATGAAGATTTTCGTCATTGTTTTCCTCCTGAAAAATTAATATTCCATCTAAAATACATCCCTTTGTAATATTTCATAGGAGATATAGTTTTATGCAAAAAACTATATAGATAAGATGTTCACAAAATTTTATGGCTATATTTAGATATTCAAAATAAATATTTCGGAATGATATGTTAAGATTAATAGTAAGAAGAATAAAAAAGGGAGGGCTGAAGAATATAGGATTTCTTATATTCTTATAAAAAATTATGAAACAAACAACAAAACAAATAATAACAGGTACATTTCTAGCGACAGCAACATCTTTTATTTCGACGCATGCCTTTGCAGAAAGTGATAATTTAGCGACAGTAAATGCAACAAACTTAAATATACGTGAACAACCTACAACTCAAGGGAAAGTTATAGGAACAGTAAAAAAGGGAACAAATGTACAAGTTTTAAGTAAGGAAAAAGAATGGGCTAAAATTTCTCATGATGGAAAAGAGGGGTACGTCACATTACAATTTTTAGGATTTTCGAATGGAAATCCAAACGTTGAACAAAAACAACAATTAACGATTAATAATGGACAAAAAGAAGAGGGAATTGTTACGGCAACTCGTTTGAATGTACGTAATAGTCCAGCTCTAGGTAGTTCAATGATTGGCTATGTTCAAAAAAATGAAAAAGTAACGGTATTAGGAAAAGCGAACGGCTGGGCAAAGATTGAATATAAAGGAAAAGAGGGATATGTATCTTTAGAGTTTTTAAAATTTGGAGATGCAATTCAAACACCTGACACTTCTGGCCAAAAGCAACTGCAACCAACAATCAAAAATGGAGCACAAGAAGTAGGAACAATCAATGCAACAAGCTTACGAGTAAGAAGCGCAGCGAATACAAGTAGCTCGGTTTTAGGGAACCTAAAAAATGGTGAAAAAGTAACAGTACTAGGAAAAGCGAATGGTTGGGCGAAAATAAGCTATCAAGGAAAAGAAGGTTATGTATCGTTAGAGTTTGTGAAAATTGATGGCAACACAGAAGAGATAAAAAAGCCGGAACAACCGAAAACATCAGATGCAACGATTAGAAATGGAACGCAAGAAGTAGGAACGATCAATGCGACAAGTCTCCGAGTAAGAAGTGCGGCAAATACAAGTAGCTCAGTTCTAGGAAACTTGAAAAATGGTGAAAAAGTAACAGTACTAGGAAAAGCGAATGGTTGGGCAAAAATAAGCTATCAAGGAAAAGAAGGTTATGTATCGTTAGAGTTTGTGAAAATTGATGGCAACACAGAAGAGGTAAAAACGTCGGAACAACCGAAAACATCAGATGCAACGATTAAAAATGGAACGCAAGAAGTAG
>NZ_QORZ01000026.1:0-84633 GCF_008368785.1 Bacillus sp. AY3-1
TCGAATCATCTAAGTCAAAAGTGATAAGATGAACGTTCAACGACTATCTCGTATAACTGACGAGAGTACATCACAAGCCTATGGTGATGGAAAAATCCTCTATCTTTAAGTAGATAAACATATAGTCTGCGCTCATGTGAAAACATGAGAAGTTCATAAGAGAACTGGCTAAGAAATTGCGCCCTTAGTTGAACAAGATAAATTTTATTGAATCTATCAAACTTTATTGAAAGTATCGAACGTATGTGCTGTGTTAGGTTCAATGAGGTGAGAATAATAATGAAATTTTCACGAGTTAGTCAAGTATCGGAATTAACAGGTTTGCATCCGAGTAGTCTTAGGAGGATGCTGATGGAACACGCTACTATTCAGAAGAACAAATCTTTCCTTAAAGGAGTTACATTCTGATGATATTGGCGAAGAAAGTCAGACTAATTCCAACGCTTGAACAAGAACAAGTGCTTAGAAACCATGCTGGTGCTGCAAGATTTGCTTATAACTATTGTAAAAGAATGAGTGATAGATACTATAAGCTATTTGGGAAATCTGTTTCACAGTTAGCTTTACAGAAACGATTTACAAAGATCAAGAAGCGAAAGAGATATGAGTGGTTAAAAGACATCAATGCACAAGTTCCTAAACAGGCTTCAAAAGATTTTGATACGGCGAGGAAAAATTCGTTTGAAAAGTACCAAAATGGTTATCACACTTCCTATAAATCCAAAAAAGATTTAATCCAAGGATTTTATGCCAATTATGAAAGACTGTTTATAGGAAAGAAAGTAGTTCATATTCAGTCTATTGGAGAAGTGAAAACAAGCCAACAACTACCAAGAAACAAAAAACCATCCAATCCAAGAGTTACCTTTGATGGGCGTCACTGGTGGATGAGTGTAGGGTTCCAAGAAGATTTTGAATCACAAGAACTAACAAATGAGTCGATTGGTGTGGATGTTGGTTTAAAAGAGCTGTTTGTAGCTTCTAATGGTATGAAAGAACGAAATATAAACAAAGATGCTAAGGTTAAAAAACTTTTGAGAAGGAAAAAGTCAGCGCAAAGAGATATGTCTAGGAGATTTAAAAAAGGTGTAAAAATTCAGTCTGCCGGATATGAAAAAGCTAAAACTGAGCATCTGCGGTTATCTAGGAAAATTATGAATATCCGAAATAACCATATCCATCAAGCAACAGCTAAATTGGTGAAAACCAAACCAATGAGAATTGTTGTGGAAGACTTACCTATCTCAAACCTGTTAAAAAACAAAAAACTATCGAAAGCATTTTCCTTTCAAAAATTAAACTTCTTCTTTCAATGTTTGTCATACAAGTGCAAGAAGTATGGCATTGCGTATGTAAAAGCTGATAAATGGTTCGCCTCAAGCAAGATTTGTTCGTGTTGCGGAGTTAAATACGACCATTCAGTTCAACCAGAAGGACAGTGGAGTTTAAAAATACGTGAGTGGCGTTGTGTTGGGTGCAATATCCATCACGATAGGGATGTAAATGCTTCGATAAATTTATCAAGATGGGTAAAATAAATGCTTGATAATAGGAGGTAACGATACTGCCTCGTGTGGAGTGTTATACCCCTCGTCCCTTCGGGGTTGCGAGAACACGATGAAGCACTAACTTGTGTAAGTTTGATTGAATTGTATAGATTTAGTTAAGTTTATCGTATCGGATATATAGTGTGCGGGGATCAAGATGAAGATTGTTTCGAATGTACGCAGCAATTTGTACAATTATTAAGAGATAAGAATATAGAACATGAGTTTAAAGTTGTACCCAATTTAAATCATGATTATCCTAAGGATTTTGATGAACTATTAAAAGAAGCTATTGAATATATAGACGACAAAAATAATAAGTAGTAAAAAAGGGAGATGCATCATAATTGATGTATCTCCCTTTTGTCATTATAAATGAAAAGCATTTGCTAGTAAGCGATAAGAATTCAATTTATCTTCAAATCGATGAGTAATTGTGACAATCATAAATTCATCAGTATTGTACGCTTTGCTTAAGTTTACGATTTGTTCTTTCACAGAAGATGGATCACCGACGATCATACGTTGACGATTTTCTTTTATACGGAATAAATCATAAGCGCTGTATGAATAATTTTGTGCAGTTTCGATAGAAGGAGTACCAGTTGTACGCTTTCCTTGTTCTAGTAATAAGATTGATAAATCTAAACTAGAAGCAATTTTTTCCGCCTCTTCATTCGTTTCTCCGCAAATAACAAAAATAGAGACGATTGATTTTGGTTTATCTCCTAAATAAGAAGGTTGGAACTGTTCTTGATAAGCATTCATTACTTCAGGGCCACCGTATCCGTTAATGAACTGTGCGAATGCAAAAGAAGCACCTTGTTTTGCGGCAATCATTGCACTCTCTCCGCTAGAACCAAGCATCCACATCTCGGGAGATGTTGGAATGACAGGAGTAGCCTTTAAATTTGCATAATGATGGTTTTCTGGTACTTGATCATGTAAGTACATTGCAACATCTGCAATTTGTTCTGGGTATTGATCAAGTGAGACCATTTTGCCTTCTTGAAGTGCGCGAGTTGCAATTGGCATACCACCAGGTGCTCTACCGACACCAAGATCAATACGATTTGGATAAAGCGCTTCTAAAACGCGGAAATTCTCAGCAACTTTATAAGGGCTATAGTGCGGTAACATAACACCACCTGAACCAACTCTCATACGATCCGTTTTTGCTGCAATATGAGAAATAAGTATTTCAGGGCTTGAACCAGCAAGGCTGATGGAATTATGATGCTCAGATACCCAAAAACGTGTGAATCCTAATTTTTCAACTTCTTGTGCAAGTGTAACTGTATGTGAAAAAGCTTGGGCTGCTGTACTACCATCTGAAATAGGTGATTGGTCTAACACACTTAATTTGATCATAGAATATACCTCGCAATCTTAATGTACATCCTATTATATATTTACTTACGAAAAATGCGTAATAAAATGCTCAAAATAAAAAGTGGATAAACCACCTATCCACTTTTAACGAGGAAAGCCTCGTTCATAATGATTCATTTCGACTAAATTTAATATATATTCGTAGTTATCAATCTCAAGTTTTAGTTGTTCACGCTCTTTTTTAGATAGTTGTTTACTACTAAGTTTGTTGCATAGTTGTTGTTTCTTTCCTTCTAAATACTTCTTTGTAGCGTTGTAGTCGTAAGTTTGTTTCATTTTCAACCACTCCTTCTTTGCTGTTGCTATATTATACGAAGCGTGAAGAGATGTGAAAGCTACCTCTTATGTACTTTTAGTGAATATTCCACTTGCTATGTTGTTATGTTTATAGGAATTTATGAATAAAATGCACTAAACCACTAATGCCCATTTTATGAAGTAAGGGGTGGAATTGTGCAGAAAGATATAATGTATAACACTGACATGGATGAAACGTTAAAAGTTATAAATAAAGGATTAAAGAAGACGACGAACCCGAAGCAAATTATCGTAGTAGGGGCTGGTATGGCTGGGTTGGTTTCGGCATCATTATTAAAGGCTGCAGGACATGATGTGAAGATTTTTGAAGCAAACAACCGGGTAGGTGGCCGCATAGAGACGGTTAGAATGGAAGATACCGGATTATATTTAGATGTTGGGGCAATGAGAATTCCGTATTCGCACACATTAACGATGGCATATATAAGAAAATTTGGGCTACAGGTGAGCCCGTTTATTAATAGGAATGAGACTGATATCATTTTCGTAAATGGCCGGAAAACGACATTAAAACAATACGAAAAAGATCCAAATATATTAAAGTATCCTGTAGAAATGAATGAAGTCGGAAAAACGTCTGAGGAGCTATTATTGTTAGCGGTACAGCCCATTATAAATTTTATAAAAAAGAACCCAGAGAAAAACTGGGATGTTGTAGTAAAGGATTTTGGGAGGTACTCTACAGGACAATTTTTAAAGTATCATCCTTATCAATATAATACGTATTTCTCGCCAGTAACAATTGAGATGATCGGTGTTCTATTAGATTTGGAAGGTTTTTTGGAAAGGTCATTTGTTGAGACACTACGCTTTTTATACATTATGCAGGAGGAGAGTGGATTTTGTGAAATAGTAGGCGGAAATGATAGATTACCAAAGTCTTTCTTACCACAATTAGAAGAAAATATTATATATAATCAAAAATTAATGAAGCTACATCAACACGATAATGGTGTGACAGCTTTTTATCGAAACGAGGAAACTTTTGAATATAGTAGTATTACAGGGGATTTAGTTATTATTACAATTCCATTTTCGACAATGCGCTTTGTGGAAGTAGATCCATTTGATTCTATATCTCATGAAAAATGGAAAGCAATTCGTGAATTGCATTATATGCCAGCGGCAAAAATAGGAATTCAATTTAAAAGTCGATTTTGGGAAGAACAAGGACAGTTAGGTGGCAGGATTATAACGGATTTACCAATTCGTTACGCCTATTATCCAAGTCACGGAATTGGAGAAAAAGGACCTGCTATGATGTTAGGCAGCTATACATGGTCTTATGATGCGTTGTTATGGGATGGGTTATCAAAAGGTGATCGTATTTATTACACACTACAAAATTTAGCGACAATATTAGGCGGTCAAGTATATGATGAGTTCATGTCTGGCATATCAAAAAGTTGGACATTGGATCCATATGCACTTGGAGGGTTTGCGCTATTTCAGGCAGGGCAAGAATCTGAGCTACAACCAGCGATTATAAAACCAGAGGGGAGATTATACTTTGCAGGTGATCATACAACGTTATATCACGGATGGATACAAGGTGCAATTGAATCTGGAGTTCGTGTAGCGGTAGAGGTAAATGATTAAAATGTGTAAAATTCAGAAATTTCTTTACTGTATGGTTTGAGATGGATATTATTATATATAAAAGAATTAAAAGGAGTGTTGAAAGTGAATCCGTTATTATTCGATTTTCCTTCTGAATTTTATACAGATAGGCTATTTATTCGAATGCCGAAACCGGGTGACGGTAAAGCTGTATACGATGCAATTCAAGCTTCTATGAAAGAATTAAAACCTTGGATGGTTTTTGCACAAAAAGAGCAAACAGAGGAAGAAGTAGAAGTGAGCATTAGAAAATCGCATATTCAATTTTTGCAGCGTGAGGATTTAAGATTACTAGTTTTTTCGAAAGAAACAGGTGAATTTATTGCATCAGCTGGATTGCATCGTATTAATTGGGATATACCTCAATTTGAAATTGGGTATTGGATTGATTCAAGGTTTAGTGGAAAGGGTTATATGGTAGAGGCTGCAAAGGGTATAACGGATTATGCTTTTTCTGAGCTGAAAGCAAACCGCGTAGAAATTCGATGTGATTCTTTAAATAAGAAGAGTAGAGCGATACCTGAGAAATTAGGATTTAAGTTAGAAGGTACATTGGAAAGTGCGAGTGTAGCGGTAGATGGAAATGGGTTAAGGGATATGTGTGTATTTGCCAGGACTAGAAATACATATGAAAAAGAAGAGCTGTAAAGAAACAGCTCTTCTTTTTGTGTATTATGGTACAGGATGTCCATTAGAGCTTTCGAAAATTGTAAACCATTGTTGACGATCTAAATTAACTTTTGTAGCAAGAGCGGCTGTTTTAACACGATCTAGTTTACCAGATCCAACGATTGGCATCATGTTAGCTGGATGAGCAAGCAGCCATGCATACATAACTGTATCGATGCTAGTAACATCTAGTTCAGTGGCAACCTTTTGTAACGTTTCACGTACACGTACGGCACGTTCTGATTGACCAGTAAAGATTTCTCCGCCAGCAAGAGGCGACCAAATCATAGGATTGATTCGCTTTTCTTGGCATAAATCAATTGTCCCTTTTTCGAAATGTTCAAGCTGCATCGCAGATACTTCAATTTGATTTGTAATGAGCGGGAAATCTAAATAAGAACTTAACATATTAAACTGTGAAGGTAAAAAGTTAGATACACCGAAGTGACGGACTTTTCCTTCTTGCTTTAAGTGTGAGAACGCTTCTGCTACTTCATTTGGATCCATAAATGGATCAGGGCGATGAATGAGCAGTACATCAATATAATCTGTATGTAAGTTTTGTAATGAGTCTTCCGCGCTTTTTATTATATGTTCAGCACTCGTATTGTAGTGCGCAACATATCGCTCTGGAAATTTTGGTGATGGGGGAGCGATTCCACATTTTGTGATAATTTGCATGTCTTCGCGTAAGGAAGGCTTGAGTTGTAACGCTTCTCCAAATAATCCTTCACACGTATAGCCACCATAAATATCAGCATGATCGAAAGTAGTAATTCCCATATCCATACAAGCTTCCATAAAAGAAAGTAACTCATGCTTTGTCATATTCCATTCTGCTAAACGCCAAAAACCTTGAATAATACGAGAAAATTCTAGTGTTTCGGCCATTTGAACTCGTTCCATTATAAGTACCTCCTTGATGAATGAATCATTTTTTGAAAAGGCTTTCTTGCTACATATTATTATATAGTTACAGTATCGTACATACAATAAATATGTTTTGCTACAAAAACGATTTTCTCTATATGCTATAATGTAAAAACATATAGCTATAAGGAGATGTACGAAATGATTCCAGTAACAATATTAACTGGTTTTCTTGGATCAGGGAAAACGACATTATTAAATCGCATTTTATCAGAAAATCACGGTCATAAATTAGCAGTGATTGTAAATGAAATAGGGCAAATTGGTATTGATAATCAGCTGATTATGAATGTCGAAGAAGAGATTATGGAGATGACGAATGGATGTTTATGTTGTACTGTACGTGAAGATTTACTAGTCGCTTTAAAACAATTACTGGACGTAAAAGCAGAAGGTAAAATGGAATTTGATGGATTAGTAATTGAAACGACTGGTCTTGCAAATCCAGGTCCGATTATTCAAACATTCTTTTTAGATCCTGTGATTCAATCTGCATACCAAATTAACGGCGTTGTAACAGTAGTAGATAGTTATCATATACATAAACATTTTGAAAAAGGACTAGAAGCAAAGGAACAAATTGCATTTGCTGATGTCGTTTTAGTAAATAAATTAGATTTAGTGGATGAAAGTGAAAAGGAAAATCTATTGCAGGAACTGCAAGGTATTAACCCTACTGCAAAGTTAATCGAGGCGACTAACTGTGATGTAGATATTCCATCGTTACTACAAATTCAAACGTTTAAAACGAAAGATACGTTACAAATTTATCCTCATAAAGAGCATAATCATCTAGAAGGCGTAAAGTCGTTTGTACTACGCGAAGAGCGACCGTTAGATTTACAAAAACTAAATGAGTGGATGTCAGCTGTCGTTCAAGAGCTAGGGGAGTATTTATATCGCTACAAAGGAATTTTATCGATTGATGGAGTAGATAAACGTATCGTTTTCCAAGGTGTGCATACACTGTTTGCTGCATCATATGATAGAGAGTGGCAAGAGGGCGAAGAACGAGTAAGTGAAGTTGTGTTTATCGGAAAAGATATTAATAAAGAATGGTTCCAAGAACATTTCGGGGAGTGTGTGAAATAAGTCTGCATATATTGCAGGCTTATTTTTTTAACTTAACTAAGTATTTTGTAGAAAAATGCTAGATTGCAAAAAACGAAGGATAATAAAAAGCCTGTTTTCACAGGCTTGTATGTTCATCTAATAGTAACTCCATTACAACACCTACAACTGGACCTTCGTCATCAATATCACCATTTAAACGGAAACCAAATGACTCGTATAATCCCATTGCGAGTTTGTTGTCTGGATGTAAACTTAAATAAATTATTTTACATTCAAATTTATCTTGTAAGAATTGAATAAGGAAGTGAAGGAAACGTTTTGCGTATCCTTTTCCTTGATATTGCTCGTCAATCATAAAGCGATCTAACCATACGCTTTTACGTTTTTCCCAATACCATCCATACATTGCGTATCCTACAAGTGTTTCTCCATCATATAAACCTACTGACGTTCCGTTTCCTTCAAATAATGATTCTGCTAGAGAAAACGCATTGCTTTCAATAAATTGCTGCTGGTCTTTTGCGACATTTAAAGCAGCTACCGAACGCCAATTTTTTGCTGTTACTTCACAAATGTGAAGAGTCATAATTCCAACTCACCTTCTAAATTAATATAGCTTAAAAGCTAATATGGATAATTTTACTTGTTATTTTGGTCAAGTCAAGCAGAAACACATAAAAAAGAAGAGGTTGCCCAAAAGTAGGCTACTTTTGGGCAACCTCTTTAATGTTTATGCTTCATTATGCTAGTTATATTGTTCAAGTCAAGCAGAAACACATAAAAAAGAAGAGGTTGCCCAAAAGTAGCTGAATAGCTACTTTTGGGCAACCTCTTTAATGTTTATGCTTCATTATGCTAATAAGAGCATCTCCATTGGTGAGCTCAATATTTTTATTCACTGCACATTGCGCTCGTTGAAGGGGCACTTGGTTTTGTATTTTCTGCTGTATGTAATATCCTACAGGAGAAATCTTGCCAAGGGGTGTAAAAAAGATGGAGAATGCAAGCTCAATTTTCGTTTACCGACTCTTACTGCATCAGAAGTAGTGGTAGATCAATCTAGATTAGAGAAACTGCAATTTATTCGAGGAAGATATATATGAAGGAAAACGCCACCATACTGCAAGTTCTGTATATTGACGACAAGGTCAAGTGGAAACATCTAAAAGAATATGAGATGGATAAACATGAACATACAGAATCACATGAACATCAACCATTGTGTGGTGATGCTCGCTACGATTAGAAAGCTACAGTTTGCAACAAGAAGACATGTAATTAGTATTCATGATATGGGGAGTATCCGAAATGCAAAACGTATTATGAGAGATTTAAAGCCATATGTGAGCAAAACAATGCCAGGTGGTCCGGTATTGCCAATAAGGCTCAGTGTTACCGGTTGCCCCTGTAGCACCCGTTGAACCAGTGGGACCTGTAGGGAATTAAAAGGGTGGAACAGGTGGGAGGATAGGTCCAATCAAACCTGGATTTAATGCGACAGAAAATAAAAACTCGTCCAATATAAATTACCTCTAAAAATTCGAATATAGTAAAAGTGGAAGTAGGGCGATGTGAAATGGACAAGTGGTTGTATTTTATAAATTAAATAAGATGGTTATTTAATAGATTTTTAATAAAAAGCGATTATCAATAAATTGCTTTTGATAATCGCTTATCCTTAATTGGACGGCTTTTTTATACAAGTTTACTTTTGCTATATCTTACTACAATATAACAACAAGGCCACAGTTATTGTAGTTGGTTTCTATTATAAATTGGTATTAAATAATTTAATTGAAGTGCATTGCATTTCTACCCATTCCTTTGCTATATCTTGCTCGATTCCTTCTATATCAATTAGTACTATACTATCATAGACATTTAGTGTTGCTAAGTTATCCTCACTGTTATAATCTAGCTTAGCGATGACTTTAAAGCCTTCATCATTCTGAATTATTGCATTTGCATTTTCATCTAAAAAGGCTATATTTGTATTCCATATAAATTCATCATCTATATCTATTTCTACATTATAGTTTTCATTTTTTTCTGGCTTATCGCCATCCCACTCAGCTATAAATTGACTGCTTTCAACTTGAACTAATACTTTATATCCATCTAATAATTTTTCTGATATATCTACTACTTTTACATTCATTGCTTATTACTCCTTATATGGTACTTTAACTATGTAACAGCAAATAAAGCCTACGTGTATGTGAGGTAAGGTGAAAAAAGGCTCTCAGTTAAGAGAACCTTTTTATCTATCTTCAACGCCATTCTATTTCATTTGAATCAAAGTAGCAGGTATCATAATTCCTTCTAATTGATTATTTTTAGATACAAGCCAATTGTTTTCATCCAATAGGATTGAATTTACATCATCTGAAGGTGGATTATTTTCATAATTTAGATTTTCGTTATTCCCCACATACTGAATTCATAATGATATTCCGTTCTTTCGATACATACGCCGAATTCTAAATCATCACCAACTAATACAAAATCCGCATACCCAATTAGAAATCTTGATATGGTTGATAACTCTTCTAAATTATCAAATACTTCAGCAATGTTTAGCTTAACTGCTTCAATTTTACCACCCTTAGAGAAAAAGAGTCTCCCTTGATTAACTGGAAATTTAATATTTTTAGCTGTTTCTTTTAACAGCGCTATTGATTGTCTTCCGTTTTCTTCATAATCAGTGCTACCAAAATTTTTTATGTTTGAATTTTGTTCTAGCGTATTAAATAATTCTTTACAAAATAAATCATTAGATTCTGCATCCATAAATGAGTCCATAGAAATTGTAACAATATTAGAAAGCTCGTCTATCAGTTCTTTTCTACTAGCGTTTCTTTTTGCTTTCATTTTTAGAATTTCGATTCGGCTTTTATTCATATTGCTCAAAATTTTTCACGCCTTTAGCTTCTTACTTTTTTCCTTTTTTCTTGTATCCTTCAAAATCTTCCGGATAATGTCCAGGGTGTTGATTATATCTTCCTTTTTCCAGTGGACTTCCTTTTTCATCATCTGCAGTATGGAAATGGGAGCATCAATAATTGACTACGATAATAAAGTAAGATTGTTTCTGCCAGGGACAAGTAATTTATCATTAGTATTCCCTTTCTTTAAAATTCCGGATGAACTGTTGTATATTCAGGTTTTACTAGTCCTTTCATGTCCATTAATTTAAGAAACGTAAATACCCCAAAACAAAAGAATTGACATGTCAGATGAAAATATACAATCTTTTGTTTTGGGGCGTTATAAAATTCTTAAGTTGATAGAGATGAGGAGGAGGTAACCCATGTATTAAAAAGTTATTCAGTTATTTGAAATATAGTTTCATCAGGTCTAGAGAATCCATATAATTTCCTTGCGAACTTTAAAATACCTTCTTCGCTCTCTGTTAAAGTTTTAATATCGTTTTCATAATAACGTCCTATGATTTCTAATTCAGACAATCTTTTCTTTTCTTTATTTAGTGTAATTTGTTTTTCTTGAATCATTTGTTCTTGCTTATAAATGGAGATTTGAATGGAAATAACCATAGGTAGCATAAAAGCAAGTGCTAATAAAAGACGACGTCTTAGCTTTTTATTTGTTTGTGGATTCTTGTTAGGATTAATTTGTATTTTTGAGATTGATTGTTGTGGTGAATTTGGGATACTCCCCATTTTAATGCCTCCATTACCTATGTATAGAATTTAAATTGCTTAAAAGTATTATATATGCTAAATAGATAATTTTGAACTTATTTGTGAAAAGAGGAGTGCTATGAAATTTAAATAAAATCCTTATTTAGTTGCAAATAAAAAGTGCTCAATGACTACCTCTGAGTTGATCATGATTATTTTAAGTATGTTCCTGATAAATGTGCATTTTGTATAAAAACTTTATTGTATCAATTTGTAGGTTGATACAGTTCCCCAAACGAAAAGAACCAAATAGAAAAGTCTTTGTAGTAGACCTGCAGGTAAGGGGAAAAGAAAAACAAGTGAGATAAGAATTGTTATTACTATTAAGCTTAGTAAACAGAAATATGTCCATTTTCTAGCTTTTTTAAGATTCTTAGCAAAAATAAATAATCCTGGAAATACAGTAAGCATACCTATCCAAACTAGAATAGAATGTCCAATTAGGTTTACATCTGCAGGAATTAATCCTGAAACTATAGTGGAGATTCCTATTATAAGTATAAAAAATGTTGCTATTCTATTAATTCTTGTTTTTTCTAGATGTTGTGAAATATATAGTACTCCAATACAAAATGTTATTCCATTAATAATAAAGAGTAAATTCATCCAAAAATGATTAGGGGAGCATATTTCATAAGGAGCTATTTCGTAGGTGAATTCTCCACAGGTTGTTACACCTAGATCACTCATTGCATGATGCAAATAGTTATAAGGTGCTGTAGAAGTGAAAATGAAGAAAGGTTCAATTAAAAAGTATAGGCAAGTTGCAATCCAGCTAAATAAGCCAATCCTATTTGATATATACATTAGATTCCTCCTTAGAAAAAAGTATATTTCCATTATAAGTGGTTACATCATCAAAATTAAAAAATTGCAATTTGAGAATCGATAATCCTGTTCAATAATATAGGATTTTCTGGACAAATATGTTTAGCGAAAAGACGTATAAAAAGTGGATGGAGCAAAACGTAAAAAAATAGTTGTTTGAAAATAAATAACCGCAAAAACGTCAGGTAACTAATTAAGTTGCCTGACGTTTTTGCATGGTAAAGGATAGATTCCTCTACAAAAGAGAGAAATAAAGAAAAATGTTTTTAAATGAAATTCATAAAAGATTGATAGGCAATACCGAGGGAAAATACCGTAGCTACCGCATGGGCAGTCCATTTAGGCATATTTAATTTTAATGTGGTGTTGTATAAGATTCCGTATACGATACAAATAATCAATACAAATGCAATTAATTGAAGTGCTAACAAAAATAGTGGTTGTTCTAAAGCACTAAAGTCAAGTTGTTCCATTAATTTATCACACCCTGTATTTAATATATTGATAAAATTAAATTGGAAGTAAAGGTTTTTTCTATAAAATTTCAAATCTGTAGATATTTTATGGGCGGTAAGTGAATGTTAACCAAAACACTATTTTATAAAAAAAGAGAAGCGCTTAATCAAGACACTCCTCTTAATGCCAATATATAACTATTTCATTATAATGTATAAGCGTAAAATATTTAACAATTAGCTATGTGGTAAAAATTTCATTTTGTATTAGTTTAAAACCAAAAAAGAGCACTTAATAAAGTGCTCTCGTGACGAGATTCATTTTGTAAAGACTATTTTATAAAGAAAGGAACACTGAATATTATATGTGCTTGCAGTTAATTGTGTTCGTTTTTTACAAAAAAAGAGCAGTTAGTAAAAACTAACTGCTCCAATCATGGAATATGGTTCGAAATGGGTTGTTTATATTATTGACGGAATATTGAGTTTTATTCAGGGGTACCAAAAGGTTTTCTTTTTAACTTAATCCATATCCCACAAACAAAATAATGGCTAAAAACACAGATAATGAAAGTGTCAGAAAGACTGTTATTATACTCCTGAGCATCGCTTTCCAGTTGTTTACTTTAGTTGTGTTCTGCCATTATGGTGAGATTTTTAATTCTATTAAAAATAGTAACAGCTCGTCCAAACTTATCTAATCTATCTTACATAGTATGTAGTAATAAATTTAAAGGAGGAATCTAGTATGTCTTATTACTACGATGATTATTGGAAGGATTCCAAAAAGAAATATCATGATTGTCATAAAAGCAGTAAGAGTTATGACAAATGTGATAAAAAACATGAGGAAAAGCCTTGGTTTAATGTAAAAGTGAATTGTTGTTCTGATGATAACGGATACAATCTTGTAAGAGCATCTGCTTTTAGAGCTGTGAGTACAGTTAATCAGAATTTGCCAGCAAATACATTTGTTAAAGTTTTATTCCAAAATGAACAATTTGATTTAGCAAATGAATATAACCCTGCAACATCCATTTTTATACCAAAGACAAGAGGTGTTTACTCTGTTATTGGAACAATTGCGTTCATTCCCAATAATCTAAACGTAAACTATAGAGCGCGGGTAGAAATTCGAGTTAATGGAAATCCGGCAATTGCAATAGATAATGATTTTTTTGGTCCAATAAACTTTGCTAATGTTGTAGCTGTTTCATCGATAATTCAATTGAATGCAGGGGATATAGTTGAGGTTTTTGCACAAAGTAGCGTAGCTGGAGTTATTTCAAATGTAGAAAATAGTACGCATTTTGAAGCTGCAAGATTCCCGTCTCCACAAGTATAAGTAGTATGAAATCTCGTCAGTAAATTTATCTAAGTAAAGTCCCTAATTTATATTTGACCTGCATACATGCAGGTCTTTTTTTTTGATCAAAAAGGGGATGAAAAAAGGGACGTTTCCAGGGATTTTTCAAAACAGAATCGATATTACACTATATCTATACAGTTCTTTGAAAGAAAAGTAGTGTGGGGATAACGTATCTATGCGTTGATAAACAGTTAACATAGAACCCTTTATTAAAACGTTACCGGAGAACGGGCATGGACGGTAAGAATCCACAAAAAGGACGAAAAGGCTAATTACATTTATATATTCAGCTATAGTGCGTGAATGTCGTGGATTTTGTGTGAGCCTGTTGTATTTGCTGGGTTGATGGGTGACATAAACGTTTGATATACAGGTGCTTTAATTATATATAGGGGAGTGCTCTTTTTCGTTTGCCTCTTTTGAGGGGGACAAGCATATATTGAAGAGTGTAGGCCAGGCTCATTCGCTTGTATCTATCTTATTTCAATACTCATAAGAAACTCTTTATCATATTAAAAGCATCTACGGGTGCAAGTGCGATCTTCTTATTGAACGAAATGGATATTTGAATGGAAGAATAGTTATAAATGATAGAGCTTAATCCACTCCATGAATGGTGGAAGATGAGTAGTTCCACAAAATGGTATCACTACTTCTGATTAATGCCAATAATTGCAGTGTTTCTTGGAATAAATTGAGTAATTTTAACAATTGTTGATTCTGTTTTATTTAAGAAATAGGATGCCGAATGATAAGACCAATATCAATTATCGTTGACGCTGCCATGATCTGGTTGGCGTCTTGTTTGTTGTTAAGGAAAGATAAGGGGGGAGGTAGACTTGCAAGTTGAAATATTATTAGTCTAAAACAAAAAAACATAGACTAGTAAACAAGCTGTTTTCACTATTTATTCATAGAGTATAAAGAATTCTATTTTTAGAGGAGGGAATCATATCTATGGGATGGAATAATAATTTTGGACATTCCCGAGATTGTAATAGATTTTGGGATGATCTAGTATTTGGCGGATGCGGTCGTAGACGCAGAAGAAACGATTTTAACGAATGTCATTGTAAACGTGACTGCGATTGTGATGAGTGTCGTCGCAGACGTAATCATGACCGTGATCGTGATCATGATCATGATGATTGTCGAGATTGGTAGAGTCTTTTAAAAGAGTGCATATCTTTATAGCACTCTTTTTTATTGTGCTTTTTAATATTTAATAATTTAAAAGGAGCAGTTTCAATCGGGTTTAACGTTTAACAAAACAAACGAACACAATGAATGAAAAACAGTGATGTATGAGAGCTGTATTTTATTTGGTGATAAGACAAACTTTAAATTGCTTATAAGCTACGTTTTCATTTTGAACAGAAAAAAAGAACCTGTAGTGGCTCCTTTTTACATTGCTATCGTATACTTATTGATTTTTCGCTTAACATCCATAAAAGCTAGTAATGCTGCAATCGCACAAAGGCCTTTAAACCAAAGGAACTCGGAAGAAAATAGTCCGCCAAAGAAAGCGACCGAGTGTACAAAACAAGTAATACCAAATAACCAAAGCATGAACTTTAATTCTTTTGAGGAATATTTATAGTTTTTAAATTTTTCCCACATATGTATCAACTCCTATTGTTATGAGGTTCTGTAGTTTTTCTTTTTAAAATCGCGCATGTTTAGGATAAAGAATAAAAGGAAGATAACAGCTGTGATGCCATTAATCCAGTAGTATGTACGTCCAGTTGTCAATCCGTTATAGAAGGAATAGAAATTCCAAATTATAAGAAGTACTGAACAGATAGTAGAGATTATTAATGAGCTAAAACTTCTCATGATTTTCACCTCGATTCAAAATATTAGAGCTCATTTATAATTTTACATTTAGATAAATAGATTTACGAGGAGAGGAATGAAAAAGAACCCGATGGAGTTCGGGTCCTTTCAGAAGTGATGATGTATTCTCGGATTGGGAACTGAGAAAATACAAAAATATAATACATCGAGATTTAGAGAATTTCAATACTAAATTAGGGATTACCGCGCGGTGATGAATATGGCTAGGCAAAGAAGCCTAAATTGTGAATTGAATAATTTGTTACTACATTTGATTTTTTATAAAAAATAACCATTTTCTTCAGATTTCAAGAAGGTTTTACAAAAAAATACATAGAAGTATAAATATATGGTAATGAAATGAGTCGAATTTTCATCATGACTGATATCCATAATATGTTCATTTCAAATAACATGAAATACACATAGAGGAGAGCGATTATGAAAAGGAGAATTGGTACAGCAGTCGTAGGTTTATCTGTTTTAGGATTTGGAATTTTTGGTTTTACTCATGGAAATGGTGGAGGGGTTGTTCAAGCGGCTTCAGAAGGGGATGGAGGAGGAGCGCCTGCATATGCACATGGAAATCATGGGGGAGCACCAACTTATACTCATGGAGAGGGCTGGTCTCCGAGTTATGAACATGGACATACAGGTGGAGCACCGTCCTATACTCATGGGCATACAGGAGCACCAGTTTATGGATATGGAGACTATCCAATACCTTCTTTTAATGTAGGAGATACACCTGCACCGAGGTTTGAAGCTGATGGAGATCATGGTGGAGCGCCAACTTATACTCATGGGCATTTCCCTGCACCGAAGTTAGAATCGGATGGACATACAGGAGGGGCGCCTTCTTACAATAAGGGAGATACATGGTCTCCGAGTTACGCACATGGAAATACAGGAGCACCAGCTAATACAGAGCCTGGTGGGGGGATTTAACTAATACTAAAATGAAAGTTGTAAATTTATATATAAGAAAAAAGGCTTTGTAATTTACAAGGTCTTTTTTCTTTGTAAAAAGGTTATTCAAAGGGGAAAATAAATGAATTTCTTCGTATTTTATTATTAACAAAATACGGATTTTGTATGGAATTTCCTGCAAAGAATTCACCATGAATAAGGTTGTCTCATATCATGTGAAAATTGCTTTATTAAGATTATAAAAGGATGTGAACGTATTGGAAGATGTTTATGGAAAAATTGACAATTTAAAAGCAGAACAAAAAGAAATTATGCGAGATATTCGTAATTTAGAAACTCGCACAACAATTAATGAGAAAGACATCGCTACAATTAATAAGCAATTAGAAAAGATTAGCATGAATACAACTTGGATTCTACGAATTATTATTAGCGCAATCACTATGTCGGTTTTGGGTTTAATATTAAAAGGGCTGATGTAAAATGTTAAAATAAAAGTACTTATTGAGAGAGAGACAAGTATCTCTCTTTATTTTTATCATTTTAGCCAAGAGGAGTCCTTTAGAATATGGCATAGGTAATCTGTACGATTGAATAGGAGGCATTAGTGAGTGGTTATCGATGGTAAAGTAGACGTATATAATTTAAAAGGGAACCCATGAAACAATACAAATAATAATTTGTATGTGAACGTAAACAAGACCAAGACCGTCCTAGAGAGGAGGGGGCTTGGTCTTGTTTAGCTAAGATCACGATTTTTTAGTGATTTTCACATTATGTTAACCATACTAATATCAAGTTCTTTAATTCAATCGTTTCAATTTGGCAAGTGTAGTCTTCATCTGAAACATATGGATAGGTAATCTTAGTAAAATCTAATCTTATCTCTAAATCACAACTGTTACCCCATCACCATCAAGTTAATGTTTTATAATACTCCAAAATGAAAAAATCCGTTATTCTTTTTGGAGTATAATAGGAATGGGTGGCGTATTTTTATTTTGTTTTGCTAAATTGATTTTGATGTGACGTAACCTTAAGTATTTAAAAAATTAAAAAAGTCGCTCAATAATGTTAAAGGGACCTTGCTCACGTAAATGATCTGTAAATCAATTCATCTTTGATATACAGATCATTTGTATGATAATATTTATAAAGAATTGCTAAATAATGAAATTACATAAATGCTTTTAGAAGTTCTTGAATTAATGGGATTGCTCCACCAATAAATTTTAAAACTGCCATTGCGATTTCCATATTATTCTCTCCTTTGTTTTTGTATTAAGATGTGTGAATCTTTATAACCTTATTATAGTGAGCGCTTACATTTATAACAATACATTTTGGTATGCAATATTGCATATTTATACGTTTAGACAAAAATTAGGCTCTATTAGTCATTCTTTAATGGTATCATAGCGAGGTGTGAGTCTTTAAGGGTTTTCCCTAATAGGAGGAAATATGGAAAGAGTACAAGTGATTTACAGTAATCTGAAAATTAAAAGTTGGGCTAAACAGGTATTAGCTGTAGGAGGAATATTAGGGTTCTACTACTTGGTGTTATATGTTTTTAGTTTCTTAGTTGTTATGTAAATATTATATAACTAAACTAGTAGAGTCTTGCCTAGATAGGTAAGGCTCTTTTGTTTTTATATCTGTGAAAAGGATTTAAATCTTACAAATAGATTTGATTCCTTTCTGTATACCGTAATTCCTATATTATCATATAAATATAATACACTGAAATTAATTTAAAAGCAAGAATATTAGTAGGGGTCCGCCACATTCCCATCAACTTAAGATTTTAAAGTAATCCCTAAACGAAGAATTTTTAATATTAATGCGTGAAAATACATAAATATATAATTATTATTTAAATACAAAAAGAGAGAGGGAAGATAAAAAAACGTTCCTTATATGGGGACGGCTGTCCAATTAACATGTGCTGGAGTTTAATCTCAATGGTATGAGATGTCTTCTCTAAATAGTATGAACAAGAGATTTTAAGATAAAAGCGCCAATAATTAAGTTACCTGCCTGTTCCTAGAAGATATGGAGGAAAGAGCCCCGTTTTGAGAGAGTGCAGTCGATGGGAGGAAGGAGCACTATGAGTAAGGAGTGTATCGAAGATGATACTCAATAATTAATAATGAGATAATCATGATTAGTGTATATACATTTTTAATGTATGTGAAGTCTTTATTTCATAACAAAAGAAAGAGAGCACCTTGTATAAGTGCCCTTTAAAAAATGTCACAAGATAATTACTACATACTTAATTAACTGTAATATTTATGGCGAGAGTTGTTTTCACTATTCTAAAAAACTGCATAAAAACGTTAATTTAAAAGGCATTCTTTGAATTTCTATTTATACTAATATAAATAAAAGATGAATAATCTTGATATAACATACAAAAGATTGTTCAAGAAAGAGCAATATCTATAATAAAATTTGAAGGTAGAATTATGATTGAAAATTTAAAAAGACATCCTCATTATGGTCACACTTTAGCTGACCATCCTATGGAGCATCATCGTCATCCATTATCACATCACGGTCCTATTGTTCATGTTAAAGGAATCATAAAACAAGTGGAAGAAGATGATACAAACCCTCAAGGGGGGACTCATCAACATATTATAGTTGATCAAGTAGAACTTATTGATGCTCATGGATTACCAGAATCATTAACCATCGATACGATAGTATTTTGTGCAATTCGTTATGGGGATAATTTAGGAATACCAAATCGTATCCCAGATTTAGAAGAGGGAGAAGAAATTGAATTACAAGGTGAGTATTTAGATAAAACTACTGCGACTCCAAGTGAAGGTAATCCAGGGGATGCGGTAATACACTTTACTCATCGTCCTGTAGGATTTATTAAGTATCATGGGAAAGAGTACAGATAGAGACTTGAATATCACAAAAAAACAAAACTAATTTCCAATTTGTTGAATGGAATGTATCACATGTAAGTGATACATTCCATGAATTACTTTATATTTAAACGTTTTGTATAACTTTACTCGAACTTTATGGGTGGAAGAGTTAAGGAGGAATCATTGATGAAGAAGGAATTGAAATTAGCGCTTTCTGGAGGTGGGTTTAGAGCGACTTTTTATGCATTAGGGGGATATAAACGTTTAGTTGAATGCAAGCTAGATCATTGTGTAAATAGCATAAGTTCTGTTTCAGGTGGCAGCATTACTGCCGCCGCTATTATGCTTGCATTGCATAAAGGTGGATCATTCCGGAATGTAAATGATTTTGAAGAACGCGTAGTGAATCCGTTGGTAAAATTAGGACAAATAGACCTTCGTACAAAGTTACTCACAAATTCGTTTACAAAATAAGCATTGTCTTTCAAGTCTATTCATGAAAAATGCAGCAAAGCCTTTCCGACAATGTTAGATAAATATTTATGTGAAGGGGTAAGAATGAAGGAATTAGAAAATTCCCCTATAAAATGGTACTGTAATACAACTTGTTTAGATACGATGAGGATGTTTTATTTTTCCAATCAAGAAATATATGGAACACTTATTGGAAAATCAAATGATTTTGATGATATTACAGTTTCTTATGCTGTTGCGACCTCAGCTGCTTTTCCAATTTTATTCGCACCTATATCACTATCATTAGAGGGAAGAAATTTTAGTGATCCAGAAAATAGGATGCAGGGGAATCCTTTGTTGAAATTTGACACACTTTGGTTTTCTGATGGAGGGGTATTTGATAATATCGGGACTGAGCCGATATTAATATCAGATGGTGAGAACAAAAACAGTAGTTCCCCTTCAAATACAAAACATAGAAAAGAGCCTATGAAATTTATTCCCGATCCAGACGCAAGTATTGATGAAATTTACCTTGTTTTAGACGCTTCTGCATCTGAGAAATTTTGGAGAGAAGATGAAATACCTTCACATTTTGAATTAACTAAACGGATTTTAGATACATCTAATAGTCAAATTGTAGTTTTAAGGAGAAGATTATTAAAAACCTTAGATTCCAAAATATACCCAGGATTGCAACTTATTCTTAGTAAACCTATTCAATCTTTATTTAAAAAAATAATAATCCTTTTTATAATGATAAAACTTCTTTACCTGATTATAAATTACCAAATCGTTCTAAGGATGTTGAAAGTCTGTTAGCTGGTCTTCGAACTGATTTAGACAGTTTTCATGATAGTGAGATTAATACTTTAATGCGTGCAGGCGAAATAAGAATGGATATCGCGTTAAGATCGTTATTACCTGAGTACATGGAGAATATAAATACCGTGCCAATTCCTGTATTTCCTTCGGAAGATATGGATGGTCTAGAAAAAATATTACGCCGAGGTGGAAAACATAGATTTACGGGAGGATTTTTTGAGAATTTACATGATGTAGATAAATTTTAAAATAATGAAATTATCAAAAGGGGAATTTTATCATTTTAGCCAAGAAGACTCTTTCCCGAAAGAGCAGGAAGGGTCAAATCCCGGTGAATAGTTAACATTTTTGATCTTGCTACCGATAATTAAACGATATGTTAATTAGATTTGGATAAAATCAATACGTAAGTATTTACGGTTGACTTCCTATTTTTTTAGAATTATTTTAGTGAATCAAAATTAAAACTTTGTATACATCTTTTGTACTAGTAGTCCTAAGTCTAAAAGTATGTACAATTACACCATTTGACTAATGGGTAAATGTTACGAACTGATATATACTAGTATTGTGACTTGCCTTTTTAGGTGCAGTACACAGCCGGTGATTGGCTAGTGGATGTTCTTCCATTTTGCCAGTGCCGGTTTTTTATTGGATAATAGAGAAAATGAAGTTTTTATAAAGAAAGAAGGGGTTGTTTTGAAAGATGTAAATTCTATCTTTATGAGAGAAAAGATTGCTAGTTTTTATCTTTATTTTATTTCTTTTCTTGGTTTGGTTACTATAACTATATCTTTACTTGAAATTAAAATCCCTTCTCATCCAACAATACTAATATTGTTGTTACTATTTATGGGGATTGCAGAGTATTTTCCTGTAAGATTTTGGAGAGGAACTAGTTCGCTTACCTTTCCGATCATTTACGCTATGAGTTGGCAGTTTGGAATTCATATAACTATTATTGCTATTGTATTCGTAACGCTAATCATTCACCTGCATCGTCGTTCACCGATACAAAGGATGTTATTTAATAGTAATCAGCATGCACTTAGTTTGATCTTGGCCGAATGGTTTTCAATCAAATGTATGTCCTTATTCATTAATAAGTTCGATATGTCAGTTCTGTATGAAAATTTAATATCGTTGTTATTATTTTGCGTGTTTTTTTGTTTTTTCAACAACCGCTTTTACGATTTGTTAATGATACTTCTTCCGCAGCCATATTCAATCTATCAGTGGTATAAAAAAACCGTAACGGTATTTCTTTGCGAAACTTTTGGTTTCTCTTATGCGGCACTGATGCACGTATTAATTAGTACATATAGTGTGGAAGTAAACGAGATTACAGTACTGTTTTTCTTTTTTCCACTTGTTGCAACTTCCGTTATTAGTTCTTTTTCTGTACGGATAAGGATGGAGAAGGAACGATTATATGAGTTATTTCTTATTACGACCGAAATTAGTCGAGGATTAACCGGAGGAAACTTGAAACATATTAAACAAGCACTTAAAGGGTTTTTTGGCATACAAGCATATGTAATATGGACAAAAGATGATGGGAACTGGAATATTCTATTAAAAGATGGAAAAGTCCGCTCTCGTATTTCTGATGATTCAGAAAAGTATAGGGCGTTTGAGGAACTTTCTAAAAATCTTGTATTTAATGATTGGAAAATTGGTACGGCTCCTGAAGATGAAATATTTGATAGTGTCATACGCTCACTTGTATATTTTCCTCTTAAAGTAAATGATGAATTAGTCGGAATGTTTGTTGCAGGGAAAAGTAGAAATGCGGGTTTCTTTCCGGAAGATGTACAGTCGTTAGCTACATTTTCTAACCAATTAGCTAACGTAGTTAAAACAAGGATATTGATTTCTGAACAGGAAAAAAGAATGATCTTAGAAGAAAGAAATAGAATTGCCCGTGAAATTCACGATGGTATTGCGCAAACATTAGCCGGGGTGATATACCAACTAGAATCCGCGCAGAAAAAATACCGTGATAAACCAATTGATATGCAGCAAGTAGTAGAGAAAAGCATAAAAGATTTAAGAGGAAGCCTAGGAGAAGTTCGCTATTCTATTTATGCTTTAAAACCATATCCGACACAACAATTAGGCCTTAAGCAGGCAATAGCAAGTAAAATAAAATCTTTAAAACAAGAATATGAACTAGACATTACCTATCATGAAAGAGGTCATGCACGTGCGCTTAGTTTTTCAAAAGAAAGAGTTATATTTGATACATTACAAGAGAGTTTGCAAAACATTGTAAAACATGCACAAGCAAATAAGGCAGATGTTTTACTCAGTTATCAAAGTGAACACGTTCTCTTAAGGGTTAAGGATAATGGAGTTGGCTTTTCACTATTTGAGTCTATGGTTAAAACAAAGAATGAGCCACATTATGGTATATTACATATGAATGAACAAGCTGACCAATTAGGGGCTACTTTACAGATTGATAGTTCTGTAGGAAAAGGGACAGAAATTACACTGTTAATTCCAGATTCACAAACAAGGGGTGCGTAAAATGATTAAAATATTAGTAGTAGATGATCATGCTTTTTTACGGGATGCAATTCGGAGCATACTAGAGGATGAATCTGATATGAAAGTGGTTGGAGAAGCTAGCTCTGGGGATGGAGTATTGGGAAAAGTAGAAGAATGCCGACCAGATTGTATTTTGATGGATATTAATCTTCCAGGGAAAAATGGGATTGAAGCTACAGAGTTAGTGAAAAAAAATTATCCGAGTTGCCGAGTACTTGTGTTTACCATGTATGAACATGATGAGTATTTAATGGATGCACTCCAGGCCGGTGCTGATGGTTATTTATTGAAGGATTCCTCATCAGAGCAGGTAGTAGCAGCAATTCGAATGTTATATCGAGGCGATTCAGTTATTCATCCGCGTATGACTAAAAAATTAATTACATATCATCAGCAAAAAATGAAAGTAGAATCAAATGAAAATGAACTGACGGAACGTGAAAAGGAAATTCTCTTTGAACTAGTAAAAGGACTTAGTAATAAAGAAATTGCTGAAGTTTTATATATTAGTGATAAAACAGTTAAAATACACATCAATAAAATTTTTAAAAAGTTAAATGTGAAAAGTCGATCGCAAGCAGTGATTTATGCAGTTCGAAATCAATTGGTTCCGCTAGATTAAATAAGAAATCTATCAAAGAACTATCGTGTCGCTTTATTCTGTATCACAAAGAATAAAGGACAAGATAGTTCTTTTGTACTATGTAGGCATAGAATCCTTAGAGAAAAGATACTCCTTTTGTTCAATTTTCAGAATAATCTAAATGTGGAATAATAAAAATAGAATTACATTTTAATCTTGTTAATAATTCATTTTGTGAAAATCTTTTATTGAAAATAGATGATGGGGGGCTCCTATAGAAAGAGTAAAGTGAGTGAGTAGCTATATGAGGTATGGGGATGGTAGTAGTGTTGGAAATCTTTCATGATACAAAAGATTAAGATTGATAGAGTTTCCAATGCTAAGTAGGAATGTAAGAATCAATTGGTTTCAAAAAATAATATGAATAATGGGGAGATGCAATATGAAACGAGGGAAATTTGGAAAGATTCTTATTGGAACGTTAACAGTTGGAATGTTATTGTCTCAAGGAATTCCATATAACGTATTAGCAGAAGAGGTAAATACATCTACTTTAACTGGAATTGATGATGCAAATGCTATCTTGAAAGGTCTTACCAAGGAACAACGTAATGCCTTAAAAACGTTAGATACAAAACCAGGTTTTGTTATTTCGCCAGGTATTAATACAGCAAGTCCTAATAATGTGAATGTGATTATAGAATTTAAGCAAGCACCTAGCAAAATTGAGGTATTAAAACAAGCGGCTAAAGGGAAAAAGGTAGCTCTTTCAAATGCGGAACAAAAGGTAGAGGCATCACATAAAGGGTTTAAAGCAGAGCTTGAACAGCTTCAAAAGAATAAAGAGAAAGGGACAAATGTAAAATCTGCAAAAATAACAAGAGAATATAAGAATGCTTTTAATGGTGTAGCGATTTCTTTACCAGCGAATATGATTGAAGACTTAGTTCGTACTGGTATCGTTAAGCGCGTATGGGAAGATCATGAGGTTAAAATTGATTTGCCGAAAGACAAAGCTAAGACTGCTGTTGAACCGAAAATGGCAGATAGTGTACCGCAAATTGGTGTGGACAAGCTGCATGATGAAAAAATAACAGGTAAAGGAATTAAGGTAGGTGTACTGGACACAGGTATTGATTACAACCACCCGGATTTGAAAGATGCATATAAGGGATATCGTGCAAAACAAGGTGAGGATCCAAGCAAAATAGATCCGAACTCAATAAAAGGATGGGACTTTGTGAATAATGATGCCGATCCAATGGAGACAACGTATAAGGATTGGCAAAATTCTGGAGGATACCCTGAGATTTATGATGGAAGTGCATATTATACATCCCATGGTACGCATGTAGCTGGGACAATTGCTGCAGACAAGCAGAATAGTGTAGATTATGCAGTGAAGGGTGTTGCTCCAGATGTAGATTTATATTCATATCGCGTATTAGGTCCGTATGGAAGTGGACAAACAAGCGGTATTCTTGCTGCGATTGATAAAGCAGTGAAAGACGATATGGATGTTATCAATTTATCACTAGGAGCATCTATTAATGATCCTTTATATCCTACTTCTGTCGCAGTGAACAATGCAATGTTAGCAGGTGTTGTTACGGTAGTAGCAGCTGGTAATAGTGGTCCGGAAGAAGGTACTATAGGATCACCTAGTGCAGCGGCACTTCCCATTACAGTTGGAGCCAGTGACGCTGCAATGAATATTCCAACGTTTTCCGCCGATGCAGGTGATGTACATGTAGATAAGATGATGCTACTTGGAAAAAGCTTTACTGATAAGATTGGAGATTTGAAAGGTCAATCCTTATCGGTTGTATATGCAGGGCTTGGGAAATCAGGTGATTTTACAGGGAAAGATGTGAAAGGGAAGTTAGCTCTTATCCAACGCGGTGAGATTACATTTGATGAAAAAATTAAAAATGCTAAGGAAGCAGGCGCGAAGGCGGTAATTGTATACAACAATGTAGATGGGGAAATTACAAGTTATCTTGGGGAAAGTACTTCATCTATTCCATCGTTCCGCTTAACAAAAGTAGATGGTGAGAAATTACAAGCAAAAGCTGTACAAGGAGAGGTGTCGTTAGCATTTGGAGAACTTAGTAATATAAAAACAGAGGGAGATCACTTAGCTGATTTTAGCTCCCGTGGTCCGGCAACTAAAACAGATGATATTAAGCCAGATATTGTAGCACCAGGTGTGTCTATTTTCTCAACTGTTCCTGAATATATTAATGATCCAAAGGATGGAGAAAATTATCCGGTAGCGTATGGACGTATGTCAGGTACATCTATGGCAACTCCTCATACTGCAGGAGTAGCGGCACTCATTTTACAAGAACATCCAAACTATAGTCCATTTGAAGTAAAAGAAGCACTTATGAATACCGCGGTTGACCTAAAAGAAGAGCGTTCTGTATTTGAAGTGGGCTCAGGACGAATTGATGCATATCGTGCAGTTCATGCGGATACATCTATCGAAGTTGTCGATAAAACATCAAACGTTGTAGATGATGAAGAAGTAGAAATTGAAGAAAAAACAGGTTCTATTGCATTTGGGTATAAAAACCAACTTGAAAATGGACCTATTAAAGATAGTCGAAAAGTCTTAATAAAGAACAGCAGTAAAACAGAGGGGAAAGAGTTTAAATTAGAGGTGGAGTTTTCACCTACAAGTGTAGGTGTGCAAGATGCAGCGAAGAATGGTGTGAAGCTAAACGTAAAAGATTCTATCAAAGTAGCTCCTGGTACATCAGAGGAAATTAGCCCTGAAATTATCATTCCAGAAAACGCTGAATTTGGTAGATATGAGGGATATATTCATATTTCAAATAAAAACAATGAAAAAGAAGTATATCAAGTACCATTTGCAGTTAAATTCACAGAAAAAGGGATTGCGTCTGTAGATTTACTGAGAGATGCAATGGCAACAGATGCATCTAAATTCCATCCATTTATGGAGAGACCAAGTTCGCCTTTGACATTTAAAGTAAATAGTCCTCTTGAAACTATTGATGCAGTTGTGAAGGACCGAAAGACAGGGAAGGCATTAGGAGTCGTTGGTACACTAGATGCAAGTAGTCTAACACCGAATGTTGAATATATGATGTTTTCTGGTATGGGAGGGTATGTACTTCCATTCACGGGAGATCCAGCTCATCCAATTGGGGATAAACCTGTTATGTTGCCTGATGGAGATTACGAATTAAACTTCGTTGGATATGATAAGGAAGGGAAATCGTATACAAAAGGCGATAGCATTATCATTGATAATGTTATACCGGAAATGAAATTTAAGGATGTACAACCTGGTATACACGAAGTAAATGATTCTATGTTTAAAGAAGAAGACGGCCAACGTGCATTATGGGTGCATGGTAATATTTATGATTCTACAGTAGATGTATTAAAAGCAAAAGGCTTGCAGTATGATCAAAAAGCGAATCAAATTGTATATTATCAAAACTCAGCCTTCCCATCAGGTTGGTTGAATACAATTCAAGCAAATGGTGATTTTAAATTTGGAGTACTTCCAGAGGAAATAAATGAGCCGTTAAATTTAAGATTATTTGGATATGACCTTGCCACTGCAGGGAATATGGCAACTGGATATAAAGATTATGTCTTTGTAAAAGAAGGGACAGAATACGTTGTTCCAAGTTATGACAAAGATAAAATAAAATTAGGTGAAAAAATTACGTTAACTTTGAATCTCAATAATGTAAAACAGCTTATGTCAGGTACATTTGAAATTCCTTATTACAAGCAGCTCTTTAAATTTACAGATGTGAAACCAAATCCAGCGCTTACGGAATATGTAAAACAACATGGACTGAACCTTAAATTAGAAGATCCGAAGGTAAGTGAAGAAGGAGCTTGGGAAAACAAGGTGAAAGTTGGCGCGTCATTGGAAGGAAAAGAATTTAAAGGATTAGATGGAAATACACCATTTTTAGATGTTACATTCGAGATGACGAGTGATGAATACTTTAATGATTTAACTGCATTTGGAGTAGATAAGTTCTCTTATACAAAAGTTGGTGCAACAGAAAGCAATGAGATTCCTGTGTTTAAAGATAAATCTTTTGCGATTGTTTCGAAACATTCAACGGTTACAGGATATATTGGTCTGGAAGCTTTCTTGAATGAAGAGGGCTATTTAGGTAAGAAAGACTATACAAAACTAGGAGCAAAAGTGTACGCAGTTGGCAAGGATGGAAAGAAATATACAGGAACGATTGATGATAACGGGCATTTTGAGATTCATAGTGTTCCAGTAAGCGATAAAGAATATGATATTTTCGTAGAAATGCCAGATCATTTAAATAGTAAATTAACAACAAAAATAGGGAAAATGCAAGACGGAGAATTAGTGGGACAAAACTTTAGAGCTGACATGGATGATAACCTTGCAGGTGATGTAAACGGCGATAAAATGGTAGATATTCAAGATGCTAGAATAGCAGCTCTGTCATATGGAAAAAGAAAAGTATCTGTAAAGGATGGAGATATAAATCAAGATGGTGTTGTAGATGAAACAGATATTCGTTTTATTGAGAAAAACTTCTTGAAAAAGGGTCCAGATGCCAAAGAAAATCAGAAACCGAAAGAAAATGTAGGGCCAGTGACGTTAGATAAAATCTTACAATCTATCGGTTTAGAACCAAAAAAATAAGTGGACAGACTTCTAGAGTAAATAAAGTAATCAGACAATGAATAGTAAATGAAATGAGATTGGCTAATAAATAACCGGTAATGATATACGGTAACATTACCGGTTATTTTAAAAGTAATAGTCGTTGGGGTACATGAAGTAACTAGTTTAAAGTATATTTACTTTCGTTATGGGACAAGGTAGTTGCTTAATGATTATTGTTTGTGGGATGGAAATAAGGATTGTAGTTTGAACTTTAAAAATAGGGGGACTTGTGAAATGAGCATGAAGAAAAAACTTGGTATGGGTGTTATAACTGCAGCGCTGGGCTTATCGTTAATTGGCGGGGGAACATATGCGTATTTTAGTGATAAGGAAGTATCACAAAACACGTTTGCAGCGGGTACTTTAGATTTGAGTGTGAATCCTGAAGTTGTTATTAATGTTGACAATCTGAAACCAGGTGATGAAATGGAGCGCGGTTTTCAATTAGTTAACAAAGGAACCTTAGCAATAGGAGATGTGAAACTCCTGACAGATTACAGTGTAATCGATGCGAAAGGCGATAATGGAAATGCTGATTTTGGTGATCATATTCGAGTGGATTTCTTGTGGAATTTGGATAAAAATGAAGTTCCAGTATGGTCTACTACATTATCTGAATTAAAGGTAGCTACGCAAAACGGAAGTATTCCTGAACTTGTACAAAAAGGGGTTGTAGACCGAGAAGGAAATGGACTTGCTCCTGGTGATGATGATACATTTTATGTAATGTTCACATTTGTAGATAGCGGTGAAGACCAAAATGTATTTCAAGGAGATGCATTAAAATTAAATTGGACGTTTAATTCCATGCAAACAAGCGGTGAAGAAAAGTAAGTGTAATAATTTGTATACTATATATTTAAACGTATAGTGTACAATTAAAAGAACTGTTTTAAAACTGGGGAGTTTATCGAGAATGGTAAAGCTCCCCATAAATATATGGGTGAAAAGACTGATGACGATTTTTCTTTTTTAGATTCTATTCCTTAGAGGATAAAAAGGTTAGAATTGCACAATTAATTGGGGGATAAATACAAGTAACTTTGAACAATGTTCAGTTCACCATTTTTAGGGTGCCCCTTTTTCTATAACGGTAAGTTCAAATTATGTTTCTATTAAATAAAAAATACATCACTTATAGGGTCCTTATAGGGATGTATTTTTTATTTAATAATAATGTTATAAATTATTCTACATGAACCGATATACTTTTAGATAATACTTGCATTGAGAAAGGAACTCTAGCTTCAAAAGCTATAGTATTTGTTGAATTTGGTGTGTTTGAGAAGATGTAAGAATCCTTAATACGTAATCTAAATGTTTTTTCAGATCCGAATGGACCAGTATAAGAACTGACTTCGTCTAAAGAACTTCCTGCATATCTAATACCATTAACAGTTAAAGCTTCTGAATATGAATCCGGTGTACCTACTTCACTAACTTTCACATAAAGGTAATCGCCTTTAAGAACAGGAATAGATAAGTAAGAACTTGCACTATACATTTTGTTATTATCGCCTACAGCACTAATGCTAACACTTCGTAATGGAGAAGAATCCGCCTTTGAAATAGTTGGTAAAAATGCTAGTGTAAGTGCAAAACACATAGCTAACATGCTCATAAATTTTTTCATATTAACAACCCCGTAGGTATTTATTTAACATCCTGTATTTTACAGGTTAAAAATGTAAATTTAAATATCGTTATATAAAGAATAATTATGTAATTATGCATATTTAATATAAAGTACACCAAAACTCGGATACATAAATCCCTTGCTGTTACATTTGGGATACCAGAAAAAAATTTCTATTCTTATATTTGTAGGATAGTTTTAGATACAAAAATAAAGAGATTGGTAATATATATACGTCTTAATGTAAAGTATATATTGCGTTTATGTAGTTAATAATTTAATATATAGAATATAAGATTTGTGGTATGAAGTTATCATTTACTAATGAGACGTATTTAAAGTCTATAAGTAAAGAGAAAATTGTAAGAGTTAAAAAAGTCTAATTCAACTGGAGTTTACCGATATTGTAAACGCTAGGCGAAAAACCAGTAGTCATATTGAAAATAATAAGTTTAACCCTTCTTTAAAATTTTGTATACATATAGCTAAAACATTAGATAAAAGTTTAGATAAATTATTTTGGGAGGAACTCTAAAATGGAAAAACTAAAAAAATGGTTTTCACTCAGTACACACTCAGATGAAAGAATTCAACAAATCGAAATGAAAATTTGGGCTCAATCTGGAATTGTTGTCCTAATTTTAGCTTTTATTGATGTTATTATAAGGGGAGCATATCTACACCGCCCATTCCTAGAATGGATTGCTTCATTAGCCATTATAATTTGTTATATGATTTTCTTCTTTATTAAATCTATTCTAACTGGTGTTTATGAAACAGATATTAATAATAAAGAGCAATTAAAAGAAAAATTAAAAGAAAAAATGAGTGATACCTTTATTTTGTGTTTTGTAGCAATAGGTGCTACCACATACAAATATAATTTACCTGAAGATTTCGTTGGATGGTTAACAGTAATAGCAAGATTTATTATACTTTTCGCTTTCCTATTTGGTATACAATATCTTATTACAGTAATAGCATGGAAGAGATCCAATAAAATATAAGGAAACGAAACAAAATCTATCAGCGTCTCTGTCAAAAATCAAAAACAGCGAAAAGAAGTACGAGAACGTTTACGTACAAAAGAAGATAAAGAATTATATGTAAAACGACAAATAGAGGTAGAACCCGTATTCGGTCATATTAAATACAATCGCTTCTTCCAACGTTTTTCCTTACGAGACCTTTCCAAAAATCGACTGGAATGGGGTTTTATTTGTGTTGCCCATAATTTACGGAAATGGACAACAAGAGCTCAATCCAAAGCGAAAAATGCCCGATTATAGTAGAAAATCTGTTGATTTTCTACTATAATCGGGCATTTTCTCATCCATATTAAAGTTAAAATAAAAAACTGTCTCCAAAAGGTCTTATTTAAAGACCTTTTGAGACAGCCTCTTCTTATCAAAAGTTGATTAGTTAGTAGCTTCTTTCAATGTGTTTACGTTTTCTTCCATTAAAGTGAAGTAATCTTTATTACTCTTCGCGTCATCTTCAGAAATAGTAGCAAGATGATTTAAACGTAAAATTTTTGTACCCGTCTCTTTTTGAATTACGGACGCTACCTTTGGTGTAGAGAATGTTTCAAATAAAATATATTGTAGATTATGTTCTTTTACTGTTTTTGTAATGTCAGCAAGCTGTTTTTGAGATGGTTCATCAGAAGCTGAAATACCAGCGATAGCAATTTGTTTCAGGCCATAGCGTTGTTCCCAGTATCCATAAGCCGCATGAGAAACTAAAATATCTTTCGTTTTTGCATTCGCAACAGCTGCTTTAAATTGATCATCTAAATCAGTAAATTTTGTTTGAAGTGCTGCGAAGTTTTTTTCGAACTCTTGTTTATGATCAGGTTGTAATTCTACAAGTGCATTTTTAATTTTTTCTGCCTGTTTCATTGCTAGAGTAGGGTCTAACCAAATGTGTGGGTCTTTATCGTGATGATGTTCATCCTCTTTATGACCGTCTCCGTGATCATGATGCTCTTCTTCAGTAGAAGTACGCAGTTCAATACCTTTTGATGCATTTACAATTTTAACATTTTCTTTTTGTAATGCTTTTTCCATTTTTTCAGCAAATGGTTCTAATTCAGCACCGTTATAAACGAATAAATCCGCTTTTGCAACTTGTACTGTTTGTTTTTGACTTGGTTCAAATGTATGTGAATCTGCACCAGGTGGGTAAATCGCTTCAACAGTTACATAGTCGCCACCAATTTTTTTTGCAAAATCTGCAAGAGGAAAAATAGTAGTATAAACAGTTAGCTTTCCGTCTTTCTTGGCATTACCTTCTTTTTTATTTGAGCAGCCAGTAAAAATTAAAGTGAAAATAAGTAAGAATGAAAATATAGTCAATCTTTTAGGCATGAAGTTCTCCTCTTTTCTTTTTTTACGGATATATTTTCCCCAATTATAGAAGAAAAATATCATTTTAATACAAAACGGAATAATTACGTTTTAGTTTGCGAACTTAGTATAATACATCTTTTATAAAGTTGCAATAAATAATAATCATTCCGATTTGTTTTTGTTATAAAGTTGTCAAATTTGGATGTATTATTTTTAGGAATGCATGCATATGTGACAACGCTACGTTCATATATTTGAAAGGAGGGTGCAGAGGGGGATGAGTGTTTGGGTTACTTAATGGAAGCTATTTTATTGATATTAGCGGTAGTATTACCATTAGCATTAGTCTTAATTTTTTTAAGAAGATTAATAAGTAATTTAGGAGATGCATCAACAGTAGCAAAATTGCGAGAGAAAGATGAGAAAAAAGAGTGAGTAAAGCACTATGCGTACGCATAGTGCTTTACTTGTGGTAAAATGAGAGAAGGAAACTCCTAAAAGTTGTATTTTACTGAAGGAGAGAAAAGTAAAATAAGAGGTATATGCATATATGAATAAGCGAACAGCGTTAGTACTTGGTGCAAGTGGTTTAGTTGGACAAGAGATAACGCGTCTATTACTTGAATCAGATTACTACGATTCGGTTACTATTTTTGTAAGGGAACCAATGCAATGGCAACATGAAAAGTTACAGCAAAAACAAATAGATTTTTCGGTGTTAGAGGAATATAAAGAGTTTTTTGCTGTAGATGACGTATTTAGTTGTCTAGGAACAACAATCAAAAAAGCAAAAACAAAGGCAAATTTCAAAAAGGTAGATTATGAATATACGTTACGAGCTGCTTGTTTAGCTGAAAAACAAGGGGTACAAAATTTCCTTGTTGTGTCTTCAATGGGAGCAAAACCTAAATCGTTTTTCTTTTATTCGCAAGTTAAAGGGAGAATGGAAGAGGAATTACAAAAGTTAGTCATTGGTGGTATTCATATTTTTAGGCCATCTTTATTAGTAGGAAATCGACAAGAATTTCGTTTCGGTGAACGAATGGCTGAAAAGTTATCTCGTATCATTCCTTTTATATTTAAAGGGGCTTTCAAAAAGTATAAACCAATTTCAGCGAAAGATGTGGCGAAAGGGATGTATATCACTGCATTGAGAGAAGAAACGGGTATTTATATTTATAACTCAAATGAAATTACAACGATAGAATAAAAAACGAGAAAAATGGCATGTATTAAAAATCAAGTTTGAATCTTGAATGAATAGTAAATACATGTAGTTTAGCAATTATAAGAAAGTAAAAAAGGAGTGGGGAGCCCACTCCTTTTTTACGATAATTTATTATGCAAATCGCATTTTTATCCCGCTATTTGTGGACAGCAAAACCCCCGCGGTTTAAAGTTTCACTTTATACGTCTCTAACACTCTTGATCTTGTACGACAAGTGACCTCGTTTATTGCAATGCTATTTTTAGAGTCGTATTATACTAACGGATGATTTCGTCTTATAAGAATGTTTCACTTCATTTGAAAATATACTACTATCATATATCCATTGTTTGTAATACCAATAAATCAAATAGAATATACTTTCTATTTGGAAACAATCTGTTTTTATATCTGTTTGAGTAAAATCTGAAGGGAATTGGGTTCCGAAGATATAAAAGTCCTATATGTACTACTCCGTATTTTTGGGAGATTTGCAAAAGGAGGATATACGAATGAGTAAAAAAGAAATGTTGCAAAATGGAATTAAGCAAGTGTTTTACGAAGAAGAATGGTATCCACCTTTATCAGACGCGTTAAAGGACCTTACTGCTGCGCAAGCATGTTGGCAACCAGAAGGAGAGGCTAGTAATACGATTTGGGAAAATGTAAACCATTTACTTATCTTTAAAGAACGCTTACTTGCCCGCTTGCATCAAGATGAAACATTTGTGGCGCCACAAAATAATGATGAAACGTTTGTCCAAGGTGGACGTAATGATGAGGGGGCTTGGCAACAAACAGTGTTGCGAACAATTCAAGTGCATGATGCCTTACAATCTGCATTAATATCCCTCCAAGAAGCAGAACTAAATCAATTAACTCCTTCTCTACCAATTTGGCAACAATATATGAACATCCTTTTGCACGATGCTTATCATACAGGACAAATTGTACAACTTCGCAAGCTTCAAGGTTCATGGCCAGCGCATCGTTCTTATTTGTAAATGATACTTAAAATTGTTGGAGTTTCAAACTAAACAAACGAATTAATATGTAGAATACTACTATATCAAAAAACAATTTCTCACTTAATCTGAGAAATTGTTTTTTTTCGTAATCACGATTGTGGAATTCGATTTTTAACCCTGTCACATATTCAGAACGGGAGATAAATACATAAAAAAATAGGTGTATCAAGCAAAATGTTGATCCACCTTAAAACGATATTATGAAATAACATACGTTATCTTATAGTATACTTTTTATTCCTCTAGATTCAGTAGTACATATTATTCTCGGTTTTATTTATTCGTATGAATTTTCCCCGGTGCTCGTTTGTATTGATACGGTTCTTCTAACTCAAAGCTAAGTTCATTGGCGGCTATTCTTGGGAAGTAAGGATTGCGAAGTAACTCACGTCCGATAAAAATTAAATCTGCTTCGTTATTATTTAAAATTTGTTCTGCCTGTACTCCAGTCGTAATCAAACCAACAGCCCCAGTTGCAATGTTAGCATGTTCTTTAATATGTTTAGCATATTGCACTTGATACCCGGGATATACATCGATGTGTGCCGGAACAACAGCTCCAGAACTACAATCAATTAAATCTACTCCTTGTTCTTTCATCCAGTTTGTATATGGAACGTAATCTTGAACCGTTAAACCGTCAGGATGATAATCGTTTGCTGAAATACGAACAAATAACGGTCCGTTCCAAACTTCATTTATTGAGTCAATGATTTCACGTAAGAAACGATAGCGATTTTCAGGTGAACCTCCATATTCATCAGTCCGTTTATTAGAAAGTGGAGAAAGAAATTCATTAATAAGATAACCGTGAGCGCCGTGTATTTCAATAACGTCAAATCCAGCTTGTTTGGATCGTATTGCAGCCTCTTGAAAAGCTAATATGGTCTTTTTTATTTGCTGTATACTCATTTCTACTGGGATTTTCATAGTTTCATTAAACGGAATTGCGGATGGAGCGAGAGCATCCGTTTCTAATTCAGCTTTTCTTCCGGCGTGAGCAAGTTGAATGGCGGCTTTTGCGCCGTTATCATGTATAAAAGTTGTCGTTTTATGTAAGCCTTCAATTAGGCTATCATCCCATATACCTAGGTCTTTATTAGAAATTCTTCCTTCAGGTAACACGGCTGTTGCTTCGATCATAACTAAACCAACTTGACCAGCAGCTCTTGTTCCGTAATGAACGTGATGGAAATTAGTTACTTGGCCATCCTCGTTTTCTGATGAATACATGCACATAGGTGACATAACGATACGGTTTTTTAATGTAACGTCCTTAATTGTATAAGGTGAAAAAAGTTCAGAATTCATCCAATAGCCTCCTAGATTTAATTTTCTTACATTTTATCATTCTTGTTTTTGTTTCCCTAATAAAACGCTTATACGAAAAATTTTGTCTATTCGTGTTACAATAATTAATATGAATTGAATTGGAGGATGACATATGTACCAGGCTTATTATGAAAGTGAATTAGGCTTGCTGGAAATTACAGCGAACGATAAAGGAATTACGTCTGTTATATTTGTTGATGAGAGACAAGAAGAACATAAAAATGAAATGATAGATCAATGTATAAATGAGCTAGATGAATATTTTAAGGGGAAAAGAAGAGAGTTTACGGTCCCACTGTCTGCTGAGGGAACAGCATTTCAAAAAAATGTATGGGATGCGCTCTATACTATCCCTTATGGCGTAAGTGCTTCATATTTAGATATTGCAGAGAAGGTCGGAAATACGAAAGCTGTACGAGCGATAGGAGGAGCAAATAGTCGTAATCCAATTTCAATTATCGTTCCGTGTCATCGTGTAATAGGAAAGAGCGGGAAGCTTGTTGGGTATGCGGGCGGTTTATGGAGGAAAGAGTGGTTATTAAATCACGAAGGTATTTTGAAATGACGTATGGATGGGAAGAGGGATTGTTTTGAAATGTATAAATTGTGGAAAACCTTGCGAGGAGGAACAGTTAAATTGTGCAAGTTGTCAGCGAAACTTGGATAATGAACAAGATGAAGGTAGCTCGTTAATAGATAAAGAATTAGAAGTATATGTAGGGAGACAATATCCGTATTACAAAAGGAAATGGGAGCTTGAGAATAAGCGGATTGCTAGGTGGAGCTGGAATGGTTGGGCTGCTATTTTCAATATAGGTTGGCTAGGATATCGCAAGTATTATGTACCAGCTGCTTTATTTATGTTGTTATTAGTAGCGTGTGATGCATTTTCGTATTATATGGGATTTAATGTAGCGTTGCCAATCATTAATATGGTACCTCTTACGTTTTTATTACTTATTTTTATTTTGTTTGGAATGGGGATTTTTGCAAATGGATTATACTATCAATTTGCGGAAAGACGTATATATCGAATAAAAGCAAGAGAAATAAAAAATGAATCAGTTTCAAACTATCTCATCCATGATAGTGGCGGAACGAGCAAAATGGGAGCGACAATTGTTACTATTTTAGCAGTTGCTAGCATGTTTTTTAGCCATTTCTTTTTTCCGACTGATCGAGATGTTATTCAAAAAGTTCGTACAAGCTCGCTTTATGAATATCCTTTCTTTTCAATAGGTGAATCTTTCGAAAATTATTTTCAAAATTCAGGTTGGATATATTATCGTGGAACGGAAGGATTAGAATTAGTAGAATTTCAAGGATATAACGCTGGGACGCCAAGGCAAAAGGTGAAAATTCAATTTGTTGTCGATTATAAATTGGGTGAAGTGGAACCATACTCACTTACGGTTAACGGTGAATCTAAAAATGAAGAAGAGTTTTTGAAGATGATGGAAGAAATATTTAAGGTCCAAAATCCATTTGATATAGAGGAGGGATTACAAGTAAATGCTATTCAACAAAGTGGCTGGAAAGAAATTTCTGACCGCTTTTTTCTATGTTTATTAAAATAAATATTTAAAATAATCAGAATCTTTTGTATAATGAAATGTATTATATAGGATTTAACTTATACATATAGATTGGGGGAAGGAAGAATGAAGAGAAAGACAACAACAATTGCTGCACTTGTATTAACGACGAGTGTATTGGTTGCAGGATGTGGAAATGGTGAGAAGGCTTCGACAACGAAGAAAGAATCGAATAAGGGAATGGCAGATAAACAAGTTTTAAATTTGCTAGAAACAGCTGAAATTCCTTCAATGGATACATCTAAATCAACGGATTCTGTATCTTTCCGTGTATTTGTAAATGCAATGGAAGGTTTATATCGTCTAGATAAAGATAATAAACCAACACCAGGCATGGCAAAAGATGTGAAGATTAGTGAAGATAAAAAGACATATACATTTGAATTACGTGATGCGAAATGGTCAAATGGTGATCCAGTTCGAGCACAAGATTTTGTATATGCATGGCAACGTACATTAGATAAAGCAATAGCGGCAGAATATGCATTCATTTTATTTGATGTGAAAAATGCACAGAAAGTAAATAAAGGAGAATTACCATCAGATCAATTGGGTGTTAAAGCGAAGGATGATAAAACGTTGGTAGTAGAATTAGAGCAACCAGCACCTTATTTTCTTGAGCTTACATCATTCCCTACATTTTTCCCATTAAATGAAAAATATGTGAAAGGACAAGGAGATAAATACGGATTAGAAGCAGATAAATTAGTATATAATGGACCATTTACAATGAGTCAATGGAAACATGAACAAAATTATCAGTTGAAGAAAAACCCTAATTATTGGGATAAAGATACTGTAAAGTTAGACGAAATTAATGTAAGTATTGTGAAGGAAACAAGCACGGGAGTAAATTTATATGATAGTGATCAAGCAGATCGAGTTATTTTAACTTCTGAATTTGTTGATAAATATAAAAAGAATAAGCCAGATGAATTTAAAACGAAGTTAGATCCACGTATGTATTTCTTGCGTTTTAACCAAAAAAATGCAACATTTAAAAACCAAAAAGTACGTGAAGCGATTGATTTAGCATACGATAAAAAAGGAATTGCTGATGTTATTTTAAATGACGGTTCATTGCCAGCATATTTCTTAGTACCTGAAAAATTCACGACAGGTCCAGATGGAAAAGACTTCCGCTCTGTAAATAAAAACTTCCGTGATAGTAAAGATAATGCAGAGAAAGCAAAAAAATTATGGGAAGAAGCAAAGAAAGAGCTTGGTCAAGATACAATTACGGTTGAATTACTAAACGATGATAACGGTAGCCGTAAAAAAGTAGGCGACTTTATTAAAGAAGAACTAGAGAAAAACTTGCCTGGTATTAAAGTGAATTTGAAACAGCAACCATACAAGCAGAAGCTAGATTTAGAAAAGAAATTCCAATATGAATTCTCATTATCTGCATGGAGCCCTGATTATCCGGATCCAATGACTTATATTGATATGTTTGTTACTGGAAGCTCATTTAATGAAATGGATTATTCTAATCCGAAGTATGATGATTTAGTAGCGAAATCAAAAGGAGAGCTATTAAAAGATGATAAAGCACGCTGGAATGCACTTGCGGAAGCTGAAAAAATCTTAATTGGTCAAGATGCAGCAATTTCTCCTACGTACCAACAAAGTACAGCTTATTTAGAGAAGCCATTTGTAAAAGGTATTGCTAATCATACGTTTGGTGGGGACTTCAGTTATAAATGGGCATATGTTACAAAGAAATAGTATAATAAAAGATGAGTGAATTTTCACTCATCTTTTATTTGTATAGGAGGAATTAGAGTTGGTAAAGGGAATCAATCATCTTTGTTTTTCAGTGTCTAATTTAGAAAAATCTATTACATTTTACGAAAAAGTACTAGAAGGAGAATTATTAGTTAAAGGGAGGGAATTGGCGTATTTTAACATATGTGGAGTATGGATAGCGCTTAATGAAGAGACACATATTCCGAGAAATGAGATTCATCAATCGTATACGCACATTGCATTTTCTGTTGAACAAGAAGAATTTAAATGTCTAATACAGCGATTAGAAGAAAATGATGTTCATATTTTACAAGGAAGAGAACGTGATGTAAGAGATTGCGAATCTATATACTTTGTTGATCCTGACGGTCATAAATTTGAGTTTCACTCAGGGACACTGCAAGACCGTTTAAATTATTATAGAGATGAGAAACCTCATATGACATTTTACTAAGGGGAGAAGAAGTTGCATGTGCTAGTAATTGGTGGAACAGGAATGCTAAAGAGAGTTTCTATGTGGCTTTGTGAGCAAGGATTTCATGTTTCTATTATTGGACGAGATGAAGTGAAATTAGAAAATGTTAAGCGAGAGAGTGCTGCGCCAGAAAGTATCACATGTCTTCCGTTAGATTATCATAATGATGACGATGTAAAGCTAGCTATTAAAAGCACAATTGTGCAGAATGGCCCAATAACATTAGTTGTCGCATGGGTACACGCAAGTGCGAAGGATACGTTGTCATTCATTTGTAGAGAAGTGGATTTGTCATCTGAAACATACAACGTTTTTCATATTTTAGGTAGTAAAGCGTCGCGTATACCCGCACAAAAAATAGGTGGTACGCGATGTAGCTACCATAGAATAATATTAGGTTTTATATTAGAAGATACATACGGGAGATGGCTTACCCATGAAGAAATATCGGATGGGGTAATAAAAGGAATTGAGAGTAAATGTGATGAATGGATTGTAGGACGAGTAGAACCGTGGGAATTGCGGCCAACATGGTAAGGGGGAATGTGAAATGAAAACAACTGTATATGTAACAAGGCACGGTGAGACGGAATGGAATGTAGCGAAACGAATGCAAGGGCGGAAAAATTCTGCTTTAACTGAAAATGGTATGTTACAAGCAAAGCAATTAGGAGATCGAATGAAAGATTTATCTATCCATGCGATCTATAGTAGTCCAAGTGAAAGAACCCTACATACTGCAGAGTTAATAAAGGGGGAACGTGATATCCCCATTATAGCGGATGAACATTTCTATGAAATCAACATGGGTATATGGGAAGGACAAACAATCGCGGATATAGAAAAGCAATTTCCGAAAGAAGTACATCTATTTTGGAATGAGCCACATCTTTTTCAGTCAACATCAGGCGAAAATTTTGAGGCCGTTTATGAAAGAGTAATTGAAGGGATGCAGCTTCTTTTAGAGAAGCATAAAGGACAAAACATATTGATTGTTTCTCATGCGGCAGCAGCAAAATTACTTGTAGGACATTTTGCGGGTATTGAAATAGAAAATGTATGGGATGATCCATTTATGCATAGTGCTAGTCTAAGTATAATAGAATTTGAAGAAGGGAAAGGTGCAGTGAAGCAATTTGCAGATATAAGTCACTTTCAATAAACGTAAAAAAGGCCGCAAAACGGCCTTTTTTTGTAGGCATAAAAACTAGCAATTACGTTTTTTATACCAGAAGTGATCGAATTTCTTATTTTTGCAAGATGGGAATTTATGTCCGCCTTTGCAATCATTCCATTTGTGCCCGTCATCGTGACAGTCTTTACCATGATCACAATCATCATCGCAAGATCTACCGTGTCCGTGAGGGAAGAATTCGCATTTTTTACAGAAACTGCGTTTTGTCCAGAAAAATTTCTTTTCAAAGCGTATGCATTTTGTAACGAAAGTACAATGCTTTCTGCGAGTACGTTTTGTAACTAAAACGCATTCTTTTCTACGCGTCACTTTCGTAACGAACGTCCATTTTTGAACGCGTACACGAGTACATTTTGTAACAAATGTCCATTTTTTTACGTGCGTACATTTTGTAACGAACGTACAATGTTTCACGCGAGTACATCTTGTTCTTGGACATTTACCCCCAGTTGTACATTTACATCCAGTTGTACAATTATGATGAGTGAATTTATCATCATCGCATTCAAAAGTACTTGGATCTTGGTGTAAGAAATCCTCCATCCCAGCACTTTTGATTTCTTCAACCGCTTTTCTAATATCACGTTTCATAGAAATCCTCCTTATCATGTATTAAGTTGAAAAGGTATTCTTTTTCCTTAACATGATATGAGATATGACGTCTTTCTGAACAGGACAAGAGTGTAATTTTATATAAATGGATGATAGCGGATGTATGGACAAGACAAGGTGCATACATTGAATGAAGAGAACTGAGAAGGGATGAGAAAATATGCTACCTTCATATGATTTTTTTATTCATCCAATGTACTTAGTGGAATTAAAAAAAGACATTTGGTCAGATAGTCCAGTGCCGGCAAAATTAACTTATGGAAAAAAGAAGTATGATATTGATATCGTATACCGGGGTGCTCATATTCGTGAATTTGAGAAAAAGTCTTATCATGTTATGTTTTATAAACCGAAAAAATTTCAAGGTGCGAAAGAGATTCATTTAAATTCTGAGTTTATGGATCCGTCTCTCATACGAAATAAATTATCTTTAGATTTTTTTCATGATATTGGTGTACTTTCACCAAAATCACAACATGTATTTATAAAAATTAATGGTCAAATTCAAGGTGTATATTTACAGTTAGAATCAGTTGATGAAAACTTTTTGAAAAATAGAGGATTACCGAGTGGTTCTATTTATTATGCGATAGATGATGATGCGAATTTTTCTTTAATGAGTGAGAGAGATAAAGATGTTAAGAACGAGCTCTTTGCGGGTTATGAATTTAAATATTCGAATAAAAATAGTGAAGAACAGCTGAGTGAATTTGTATTTCAAGCGAATGCTTTGTCGAGGGAAGCTTATGAAAAAGAAATTGGAAAGTTTTTGCATGTTGATAAATATTTACGATGGTTAGCTGGCGTTATTTTTACACAAAACTTTGATGGTTTCGTTCATAACTATGCACTATATCATAACGATGAAACAAATTTATTTGAAGTGATACCGTGGGATTATGATGCGACTTGGGGGCGAGATGTACAAGGGAGACCACTTAATCATGAGTATATTCGTATCCAAGGTTATAACACGTTAAGTGCAAGATTGTTAGATATACCTGTATTTAGAAAGCAATACCGAAGTATTTTGGAAGAAATATTAGAAGAACAATTTACCGTTTCGTTTATGATGCCGAAAGTTGAAAGTTTGTGTGAATCAATTCGTCCATATTTACTACAAGATCCATATATGAAAGAAAAATTAGAAACATTTGATCAAGAAGCTGATATGATCGATGAATATATAAATAAAAGAAGAAAGTATATACAAGACCACTTACATGAATTGGATTAATTTTGAAAGAGATTGGAACATTATCAATCTCTTTTTTTGTATAATAAAGATGTATCAACAAAACTGACTTACTATTCACTTAAAAGAGTATGGGGGATGTGGAAACATGACGGTAAAATGGATTGATTGGGTAAAACAAATACAAGCTATAGCTCAAGCGGGTTTAACGTATTCTAAAGATGTGTATGATATAGAGCGTTTCCAACAATTACGGGATATTTCCATTTCAATGATGTCACATTACACAAAGACAGATTGGGAAATAGTAGAGAAGTTATTTGCAAGTGAGACAGGCTATCAAACACCCAAAGTTGATATAAGAGCAGTCATTTTTCAAAATGAAAAACTATTATTTGTGAAAGAAAAAAGTGATGGGAAATGGGCATTGCCAGGTGGATGGGCCGATATCGGTTATACGCCAACAGAAGTAGCAGCAAAAGAAGTTTTAGAGGAGACGGGTTATGAAGTAGATGATTTTAAGCTACTCGCTATATTTGATAAAGAAAAACATCAACCATCTCCTTCAGCAACACACGTATATAAAATTTTTATTAGCTGTAAGATTATTGGTGGTGAAAAGAAAACTAGTATTGAAACAGAAGATGTGGAGTTTTTTGGTGAGAATGAATTGCCTAATTTATCGATTGCTAGAAATACAGAAGAGCAAATTAAAGAAATGTTTGCCTACATGAAAGAACCTCAAAAAGAAACATTAATAGATTAATTATGCTTATGCCGATAATATTGTTGAAATGAAGATATTGGCATAATGCGACCTTTATGTAATAATGAGATGGTATGTGAAGAAAAAAGGAGATAGAAAATAAAATGTTAGCAAGCATAATAGATCAGTTATTGCAATTTTTTGCAAGCTTAGGTTACTTTGGAGTAGCGCTAGCTTTAATGATTGAAATTATCCCGAGTGAAATTGTACTTTCGTATGCTGGATTTTTAGTAGCGGATGGTAAAATTAGTTTTGTTGGTGCAGTTATCGCCGGAACTATTGGTGGTACTTTAGCCCAAATCTTTTTATACTGGCTTGGATATTACGGAGGGCGTCCGGTTGTAGAGAAATATGGGAAATACCTACTTATTAATAAACACCATTTAGACATAGCAGAAGGTTGGTTTAAGCGTTACGGGGCAGGAGTGATCTTTTCTGCACGCTTTATCCCAGTCGTACGTCATGCAATCTCTATTCCAGCAGGATTAGCTAAAATGCCGTTAAAACTATTTACACTGTATACAGTAGTTGCGATTATTCCATGGTCAATACTATTTATATACTTAGGTGAAAAGCTTGGTGGAAATTGGCGACACATTAAAGAGTATGCATCTGATTACACACATTACATAATTATAGGAGCTGTTCTCTTTGTTGCTCTATACTTCGGTTTAAAGTATTTAAAAAAGAAAAAAGCAGCGCGTTAAAGTCAATGATTTTTCATTGGCTTTTTTATTTGTTTCGGTTCTAAAAAAAAGGAGTTGTCCATAATGTGTAATAATAAAGCGTAGCGGAGGAATGTGATGAAAGGGTCACCGTTTATACGTGGAACAATATTTTTAACGATGGCAACGATGATATCTAAAATGTTAGGATTTATATATGTTATACCGTTTACAGCAATGGTCGGTACGAGTGGGTACGTTTTATACACGTATGCTTATCGCCCATATACGATTATGCTCAGCATTGCGACGATGGGACTACCACTTGCCGTTTCAAAAATGGTATCAAAATATGATCAACTGAATGATTATCATACGGTTAAGAGAGTGCTAAAGAGCGGTATCTTTTTTATGTTAATAATGGGAGTAATCTCATGTTTTACGCTATATATATTAGCTCCACATTTAGCTAAACTTGTAATCGATGGAAATGATCAAACAGGGAATAGTGTAGCAGCGGTCACTACTAATATCCAAATTGTAAGTTTTGCGTTAATACTTGTACCGGTAATGAGTTTATTAAGGGGATTCTTTCAAGGGTTTCAATCGATGGGGCCTTCTGCTTTAAGTGTAGTTGTTGAGCAGTTTTTTCGGGTCTTAACCATTTTAATAGGAAGCTTTGTCGTTTTATATATTTTAAAAGCTTCTGTCTCGCTAGCTGTTGGTATTTCAACGTTCGGTGCTTTTATGGGAGCGATAGGTGGATTAACTGTTTTAAGTGCGTATTACATAAGAAGGAGAAAGCACTTAAAGAAAAAAGAAATGGCAAGTATTCCGCAAACAACGAAATCTTTCTTCTCACTGTATAAGGAGCTCTTTACATATTCAATACCGTTTGTTGTGGTTGGTTTAGCAATTCCGTTGTATCAGACGATTGATACATTTACAATTAATAAACTACTTATACAAATAGGGTATATGCAAGGAGAAGCGGAGAAGATAAATGCAATAATTGGTCTTGTTCAGATGGTTGTACTCATCCCAGTTTCCGTTGCGACTGCTTTTAGTATGTCTCTCGTACCTGAGATGACAAAAGCCTATACAGCAGGGAATGTGAAGTTACTGTACAAACATTTTACGAGAACGAATGTATTAGTAGTGGGTATTACGGTACCAGCGGCGATTGGAATGATGTTGTTAGCAAAACCAGTATATACTCTTTTATTTGGTGCCGGAAATGATCCGGAGATGGGGAGAGTTATTTTACAGTATTATGCTCCTGCCTGTATACTATTTTCGCTTTTTACAGTAACAGCTGCGATGTTACAAGGAATTAATCAGCAACAGAAAACAGTGCTAGGATTAGTAATTGGCATTATTGTAAAGATAGTTTTAAATATCGTATTGCTTCCGTATTTCGATTATGTAAGTTTTATTATTTCAACATACGCTGGTTATACGATTTCAGTTGGCTTTAACTTGTGGATGCTTTCTAAATATGTTATAAAGGCAACATAAGCTTTTTAAGGCAGAGAGCACTCTGTCTTTTTCTTTGTTTAGAATATTTTTCTTATAAAAACGTTTTCAAAATAATTTTTCTATTGAAATTTAAACGTATGTTTCATATGCTGAGAATGGCGGTTCAAAAACTGTTATGTAAGAGAGGTAGATTCCTACATGTAAAAAGAATCGGGGTGATAGTATGTTAAATATTTATTTAACAGACCGAAACGGAAAACTACAAGAGGTTGAGGAAATGCAAAAGGGTTGCTGGATTAATGTACTTCATCCAACGGAAGAAGAAATTCAATATCTAGTACAAACTTTAAATGTAGACTTAGATTTCATTAAAGATCCTTTAGATGATGAAGAACGCTCTCGTATTGAAAAGGAAGACAATAATACCTTAATAATCGTGGATATTCCAACAGTTAGACATGATGAAGAAGGAAATTCGATTTATGACACGATTCCAATAGGTATGATTGTAATGCCAGATTGCTTTGTGACAATTTGTTTAGAAGAAAACCCAATTTTCGAACGCTTTATTAATCAACGTATTAAAGAATTTTATACGTTTAAAAAGACACGCTTTGCACTTCAGCTCTTATATACGATTTCTACTTATTATTTAAGATACTTAAAGCAAATTAACAGAAAAACAATCGATTTAGAGCATCAATTAAATAAGTCGATGAAAAATAAAGAGATTTTCACATTGCTAGGCCTTGAAAAAAGTTTAGTTTACTTTACAACATCATTAAAGGCGAATAAAATTGTAATTCAAAAATTAATGCGTAACAGTACATTTTTAAAAATGTATGAAGACGATCAAGATTTATTAGAAGATGTATTAATTGAAAATAAACAGGCTATTGAAATGGCGGAAATATATAGTCACATTTTAAGTGGAATGATGAATACTTTTAGCTCCGTTATATCAAATAATTTAAATAGTGTTATGAAACTGTTAACGTCTATTACAATCATTTTATCGTTACCAACGATGGTTTCTAGTTTCTTTGGAATGAACGTAAAGGTTCCGTTTGAAGGGGAAGCACATGGTTTTGTAATTGTACTCATAATATGTGTAACACTATCTTTCACATTAGCGTTTGTTTTTTGGAAGAAACGTTACTTTTAACGAGAAGAAAGCTGCTCTAGCATAGTTATATAACTGCGCTAGAGCAGCTTTTTTGCTATGAAATCGAAAGTTTTGAATAGAATATAACTTATAAAATGTAATGTATATGAAGGAAGTGAATTCCGTATAAGCCTTGTCCAATTTATAAAATGGGGTTAAAATTACATATTGTTAATGAAAAGTTGGAGGAAATACATCATGGAATTGTTTCAATTACCGAAAGCATTCCTGCAAATGAATACAATCTTTATCTCCATATTGATCGAAGCACTTCCTTTTGTGCTCATTGGTGTATTTATTTCAGGATTCATTCAAATGTTTGTGACAGAGGATATGGTAGCGAAATGGATGCCGAAAAACCGTTTTCTGTCTGTTTTAATGGCTACTTTTTTAGGTATGATGTTTCCAGGTTGTGAATGTGGAATCGTTCCGATTGTAAGACGGTTAATCGGAAAAGGGGTTCCACCATATGCCGGGATTGCATTTATGTTAACTGGACCAATTATTAATCCGGTCGTATTATTTGCAACATACGTTGCCTTTGGAAGTAGTATGCACATGGTATGGTATCGTTCTATCGTAGCGATTATCGTAGCAATTATCGTTGGAATTATATTATCATTTATGTTTAAAGAACATCAATTACGAGATGATCACTTCCCAGAAGTGAATCATAAGCGTCCATTACGTAAAAAAATGTGGGATGTATGTACACACGCTGTTGAGGAATTTTTCTCGATGGGAAAATATTTAGTATTAGGTGCGTTAATTGCAGCGGCAGTTCAAACGTTCGTACAAACTTCAACACTTCTTGCTATAGGACAAGGGCCGTTCTCTTCACCAGCTGTTATGATGGGACTAGCTTACATTTTATCACTTTGTTCAGAAGCGGATGCGTTTATTGCTTCGTCATTCCAAAGTACATTTTCAACAGCATCACTTGTCGCGTTCCTCGTATATGGACCGATGGTGGATATTAAAAATATGTTTATGATGCTTGCGACATTTAAAACAAAATTTGTAATTGTCGTTACTGTTACAGTTACACTTGTTGTTTATGCAAGCTCACTACTCATTTATGCGATGGGGTGGTAGGTTATGTTTCGAGCATATATATTATTAGGTTTTACAATCTTAATCGCGCAGCTTCATATTTCCGGTAATATTACGAAGTATATCAATATGAAGTATGCTTATTTATCAACAACAGCAGCTATTATTTTAGGGTTTTTAACGGTCGTTCAAATTATTATCGTATTCCAAAAAGAACATCAAAAAGAAAAAGAAAAAGAAAAAGAAAAAGAAAAAGAACAGCACAATTGTGGTTGCGATCATAGCCATTGCGGGCATGATCATTCAAAAGATGAGAATACATGGTGGAAAAAAGCATTTTCGTACACATTGTTTTGTTTTCCGATAGTCTCAGGATTGTTTTTCCCGATTGCAACATTAGATTCAGATATTGTTAAGGCGAAGGGATTTCATTTCCCAGTAGCACAAGCAGAAAGTAAAGATCCATTTATGACAAGACAATTTTTAAGACCAGACACAAGTATTTATTACGGAAAAGAAGGATACCGTGGTGTAATGGAAAAAGGGAAGAAAGAGTTTGTAACGAAAGATAATGTAACTTTAAATGATGAAAATTTCCTAAAGGGAATGGAAACAATTTATAATTATCCAGGCGAGTTTACTGGGAAACAATTATCTTTTAAAGGGTTTGTTTTCAAAGATGATTCTTCTAAAAAAGAACAATATTTCTTATTCCGTTTCGGTATTATACATTGTGTAGCGGATTCGGGTGTATATGGTATGTTAGTGAAAAAGCCAGAAGGTGTAGAATGGAAAAACGATGATTGGATTCAAATAGAGGGAGAAATTTCTACTGAATTTTATCAGCCCTTTCATGCGAATATCCCTGTATTAGAAGTAACGAAATGGAATAAGGTTGAACCGCCAAAAGAACAATATGTATTTAGAGGAGCCGATTGATAACATCGGTTCTTTTTTGTGGACTAAGAGTTCTGAATGTTGTTAATATTAAACGTGTAGTGATAGTAAGCTCATACCGTTCTAGTGTTAATGGGAAATGGAACTCTTACCGAACTTCTTTGCTCCAGCCGAATTTTTTGGTGGGAGTCTTAATGTCTGCAAATAGCGGGTTAAATAATCAAAGAGGTGATAACAATGACTGAAGTAAAAGGGAAAACAGCTAATGAGTCTAGAGTGTTTAAAACGAGCCGAGTATTTCCAACAGATTTAAACGATCATAATACGCTATTTGGTGGGAAGATATTAGCCGAGATGGATATGGTTGCTTCTATTTCGGCAACAAGGCACGCAAGAAAAGAATGTGTCACAGCATCTATGGATTGGGTAGATTTCTTACATCCTGTTCGTTCTTCAGATTGTGTTAGTTATGAATCCTTTGTAATTTGGACGGGTAGAACTTCGATGGAAGTGTTTGTGAAGGTAGTAGCAGAAGATTTAATCTCAGGTGAGAAGCGTATCGCAGCAACGTCATTTGTTACTTTTGTTGCGCTTAGTAAGGAAAATAATCCGGTTCCTGTGCCGCGAGTTATCCCTGAAACAGAAGAAGAGAAAGAATTACATCGCATTGCAGTGTTACGTGCAGAACAACGCCACATACGTAAGGCGGAGAGTAAGAAAGTAGCTACATTATTAACTTTTTGAGTTGAATATGTAGTCGTTAAAGGTACAATAACAAACGGAAATATTTTTCATATGAAAAGCGGACACCTAAAAATAGGTGTCCGCTTTTATAGTTTTTTCATCCACATATCATATGACGATAACTACTTAGCAGAAGCAAGCAGCACCGACGATGATTAAGAGGATAAATAATACGACTAATAGCGCGAATCCATTACCATGTGCGAAGCCCATTGTTATTTCCTCCTTTTATTTTAAGATACAACATACAATATGCAAATGAGCTATCGTTTGATATGGACATATATCATGTAATGACATATTTTCTTGAATGATATTGTATTAAAAAAGGGAAGATATAGAAATAACAGTAAGTGGAGGAAGGAAAATATCCATGAAACACTTTTTCGTTGTAATCCTTTGTTTAATAGGTGTATTCATTTGGATGAACATCGATGTGGAAATGGGGAAAAAGATGGCTAGTGAATATGAATTAGGACAAGTTCAATTAGGTGAATTTCAACTATATACGAACGGTGAAGAGTTATATACGAAATTGTTTGAGGATATACGCAATGCAGAAAAGTACATATATATCCATTTTTATATTGTAGGTAAAGATGAAATAAGCAAAGAATTTTTGCAGTTGCTTGAGAAAAAGGCATCGAGTGGAGTAGAAGTAAAATTGTCAGTTGATCGAATAGGTGGATATAAGCTGAAGAAAAAGATAATTCGTCAACTAAAAAGCAATGGTGTCCAGTTTACGTTTAGTAAAAAACCTAAATTGAAACATTTATTCTATTCGTTGCATCAACGAAACCATAGACGCATTGTTACGATTGACGGAAAAGTATCATATATCGGCGGCTTTAACATTGGAAAGGAGTACCTTGGACAAGATTCGAAATTTGGCCCGTGGCGTGATTATCATGTACGAGTTAAGGGGAATGGCGCCACGGATATGGAAAGAAAGTTTGCTGCTGACTGGAAAGAAGATACGGGAGAAAAAATGCCTATACATAAAAGTCTACCTGCAATTGGGCATGTAAAATATCAATATTTATTTTCAGATGGAAAAGGGTTATGGGAAAAATATGGAGCGCTTTTAAAGCAGGCTAAAAAGTCTTTAATTATTGCTACGCCATATTTTGTACCAAGTAAAGAAATGATGAAAGAGTTAAAAGGTGCATTAAACCGAGGTGTCAATGTGAAAATTCTCGTACCATTTAAAAGCGACGCAGTATTGTTAAAACAAGCTGCCTATCCGTATTTGAGAGAGATGAACCATGCTGGAGCGGAGATTTATCAATATCGGAATGGTTTTTTTCACGGGAAAGTAACAATCATTGATGGAGAAATTGTTGATATAGGTACAGCGAATTTTGATAATAGAAGTTTTTATTTAAATTGTGAATCTAACTGTATCATATATGATACAACAGTTGTTGCTGACGTATGGAACCGATTAAAAGAAGACTTTCATAAATCAAAAAGATTTTCAGAAGAAGACTTTGAGAAAATTGGTAAGTGGGATTGGTTTTTAGCAAGAATAGCAAATGTTATAGCATCATATTTATAACATATAGACAAAAGAGAAGGGAGGTATTTTCATGGATTGTATGAAAGAATTAATGAGGTATAGTTATATGCTTATTTATAAGGTTGGGGAGTATACAGGAGAGGTAAGAGACGAAGAATTAAAAGAGCTATTACAGCATCATTTACCATATATGTTGCAAGCGTATAATGAACAAGTGAATTTTCAAGAAGGAGAGAATGTACAGCATATAACTTGTGAACCAATTTCATCTCATTTTCATGAAATGGAAAAGGAAACTGATAGTAAATATACAGGGGATATCCTTATTGCAACTTGTTATATTTCGCATTTAAAACGGTTAGCATTAAAGTTCGCTCAAGTGGCAGTTGAAGTTGCGAATCCAGAATTCCGCTCGTTTTTAGAAAATTGCTTCCTGAAAATGAATCGTTATGCCTATAGTGTATGGCAATATGTTGTGAAGAAAGAGTATAAGATTAAACATGTATATGAAAATGAGAAGTTTGCATAAGAAACTAAGGCGGAAAGATAGGCGCCTTAGTTTTTTACTTTTCATGGAGAAAAATAGACTAGGTGTACATATCTATTATTAGAAAATTTACAAATATTTACCGTTTATTTACTATTTTTCAATCTTTCCTTTAAAAATAGAGAGTAATATGGGGGTTGTACATATTCTATCTAAAGGAGGAAACGCAAATGAACAAATGGGTTAAATCATTAACTGCTATGGCACTTGCAAGTTCTTTATTAATGGTAGGTTGTAGTAAAGGCGAGGACAAGAAGAAAGAAGACGATACAACAACACAACAAGAGGACAAAAAGGATAAAGAAACAAGTGGAACTGAGAAGTCTACCGATTCTAAAGAAAAGAAATAAAGTGAAACTTTAATCAGTGGGGGGCATCCCCCACTGATTATTAGTTGAACCAATCGGGCTTTTACGGGCAGTTGATCCCCACCTAACTTCTTTGGTTTTACTAAATTTTGAGGTGGGGTCTTACTGCCCGTTAAGGCGGGGTAAAATAATAATAAAGCTTCCTCTTATATATGAGGAAGCTTTTTTGTTGAAAATTGATTAAAATTATTGAAAAATAGAGAAAGAATGAAAAAGGGGGAAAACAAATGAAAGTATGTATATTAGGAGCAACAGGTCGAGTAGGTTCAAATATAATAAAATTAGCATTAAAGGATGCAGCTGAAGTAACTGCATTAGCACGTGATTTAAATAGAATAGAAATACAACATGAAAGGTTACGAGTAATAGAAGGTAATGTACTAAATGAAAATGATATAAAGAAAGCGATAGAAGGAAGCGATATAGTAATAAGTGCACTTGGTACGGATCGAAATGGAACGTTAGCGAAGAGTATGCCACAAATTATAAAGCAAATGGAAGAAGAAGGGGTACATAAAATCATTACAATAGGAACAGCAGGTATTTTACAAGCAAGAACAAATCTAAATTTATATCGTTTTCAATCAGCTGAATCAAAAAGGAAAATGACAACAGCAGCAGAAGATCATTTAGCTGCATATAAGATACTTAGTAGTAGTAATTTATGTTGGACGGTCGTTTGTCCGACGCATTTAATAGACGGTGATGTGACAGGAGTGTATCGAACTGAAAAAGATGTATTACCAGAAGGAGGAGAGAAAATAACAGTTGGCGATACAGCGCAATTTACGTGGAATCTGTGTAGTGAAAACAAATATGAGAATAGTCGAGTAGGTATTTCATATTAAAAAAACCATCCCGAAATTGGGATGGTTAAAAGATGATATAACATACAAATATGAGAATCATAATCATTTGGAGAATAGCTTTCGCTACTGTACTGCTTAAAAAACCAACTACAGTAGCAACTCCTACTAGAAAGGCGTCTTTTGGCGCTTTTTTATGCATTAGCTCTGTAATAAATACCGATAAGAACGGTATGATAATTAAACCGAATGGTGGGAAGAAGAAAGATCCGACAATGATAGAAATCATACCGACACGCTCTCCCCATTTAGAACTCCCGTATTTCTTTAAGAAATATCCATTTGCAATAAAATCAGCAATGAAAATAAATAGTGTGAAAATGACTTGAATAATCCAAAAGGAAGTTGTTAGTTCTCCGCTATTTATACCAAAATGGTAAATTAAATATCCAGCCCAGACAGCAAGGATGCCTGGAATGATAGGATAAATAAAGGCGAGAAATGAAACAATGAAACAGGCAATGATACAGATTGTTAATAATACTGTCACTTTATAACTCCTTCTTCGTGTCTAATTTATGTACCGCAATTTTTTTCACTTGATGTCCATCAAGTTCTAGTGCTTTAAATTGAAAACCGGCAAATTCAATGCAATAACCAGCTTCAATATTTAAATCAACTGCTTGAGAGAGGAGCCAGCCTCCAATTGTATCTAAATCGCTATCATCAATATGCAGGCCAAACATATCATTTACTTCAGAAATGAGTACCTTCCCATCTAAAACAGTAAGCTTCGGCGTACGTTTTTCAATCATAGGTGATTCATCCGCATCAAACTCATCTTGAATTTCTCCAATGATTTCTTCAAGAATATCTTCCATTGTTAAAAGTCCAGCAGTACCACCATATTCATCCATAACGATTGCCATCTGAACGCGATTCTTTTGTAGATGTACTAATGTTTTGCGAATTGGAACAGTTTCAAATACAGTTAGTACTGGATGTATGTAAGATTCAAGTGGTTTATGAATGCCTTTCGTTTGATCGTGAAATACTTCTTTCGTATTGATCATACCGATAATATCATCTTTATCTTTTTCGATGATCGGATAGCGTGTATACTTTTCAGTTGCGACGATATCCATATTCTCTTCTAACGTATTTTCAGTAGATAAGCAAATCATTTCTGTACGAGGGACCATAATTTCTTTCGCGACCCGGTCGTCAAATTCAAAAATATTATTTACATATTTATATTCGGTTTGGTTTATTTCGCCGCTTTTGAAACTTTCACCTAAAATGAGTCGTAGTTCCTCTTCAGAATGGGCAAGTTCATTTTCTTTCGCAGGCTCTAAACCGAGTAGTTTTGTGAAAAAGATTGCCGTACTATTAAGTAGCCAAATGAATGGATACATAATTTTATCAAATAAAATAAGTGGTCGTGCAAACTTAAGTGTGATTGCTTCTGCTTTTTGAATAGCGAAAGACTTTGGAACTAATTCACCTAATACAACATGGAAAAATGTAATAACACTAAAAGCAATAATAAAGGATAAAGTATTCGCCATTGTTCCAGTAATATTAATCTTTTCAAAGAGCGGTCGTAGTAAATGTTCCACAGTCGGTTCACCAAGCCAACCAAGCCCTAAAGAAGTAATCGTAATCCCGAGCTGACAAGCTGATAAATAAACATCTAAATTAGATAGGACACTTCTTGCAGCTAAAGCTTGTTTATTTCCTTCATTTGCAAGTTGGTCAATGCGACTTTTTCGTACTTTTACAACAGCGAATTCTGATGCAACGAAAAAGCCGGAAATAAGGATGAGCACAAAGATGAGAAAAATATTTAATATGTCCAAGTGTGTTCTCTATTCCGTAGTTTGGAATAAAGATGTCACCTCCTGCGATTATGTTATACTTTTATAATAAATCCAAACGAAAAGAATAGTCAAAGAAAAAGGGCAAATATTGGTATGTTTCTGCAATAGTTTTTGAATTTGCTGTTATTTTGTCCGCTATACAAAAGGAATAACCCCCTACTTTCAGATTATAGAGGGTTATTTCAAATTAAGGTTTTGGAATACTTCTCGTTAAAGCGTATGATTGTTGTTTAACGTGATTTGTCGTCCATAGTGTTTGAAGGAAAGAGAGTATGCAATACGGGATATACAAAAGTAATAAGCTAATTGTAACAATAACAGGTGCATTTCCACCGAATTGAACGACAAATTGCAATAGTCCGCTTGCATGAAAAACGCATTCCATAATAACGAATGAAAGAATAATGGAACCTAGAATAGATTTGTGATTCGAAGTAAGCGCTAAAAACAATGTATCTACAAGGAAAGAAGATTGTTTTATTTCATATTCATTGGTGTTACTTAAGAAAGGAACCCACTTTTTTATTGCTTGCATAACAATAATCATGGAAGTACTACAAACGATGATAAAAGATGAGTAGTAAGGAAGCTTTATCAATTTTGCGATGTATAGGAGTAGCAATAAGACTGAACATTGTAATAATACAGTACAAAAAGAGTACGGTATCCATTTTAATAAAGAAGTAAACTTCTTAACCGATTGAGGTGCTTTAAAAAATAAATGGCCGATCCCTAAGCTGATAAAGAATCCAATCGCAAGAGTAAAGGTAAAACGAACAATCGATAAAAAATATATTTCCCATATGTAAGGGAATAACGGTGTTGAATGATTAGAAGTATGAACCATTTGATTTGCTGAGAAAAAGATAGATTCGTGCATCCAATCAATCTTTGGAATTGTCATAGAAGAAAGTTGTGCGAAGTTATGAAAAATGCTTATAAAGCCAGTTATGTATGAGTATTTATGTGTAATGAATAATGCAGGAATAGGACTAATGATAAATATAATGAGAACACCAACGATAAATTTACATATATGTGAGCGCAATAAAGACATGTAACCACCTACTCTTAGAATATTCAGAAAATTCTTATTCTTATTTTAGCTTTTTTCGGCGTAAGTTACAATATATTTTTCTTAAAGAAATTTAGTATTGTAGGGGATATAAGTGAATGAAACGTGAATAAATTATGACAAGAAAATGAATAATTTTCAGAAAAATAAAATAAATTATTTATTTTTTTCTGAAAATATAATATAGTTATGGCACAGAAAGTATTTTAACATAAGGAGGCTGTTTATGAGGATTAAAGGGAATTATGTGCCGAAAAGGGAAGTTTTATTTTGCTCAAGTTCAATTACGATAGGGGAAGCACTGGAGCATTTAAATAAAACTGGGTATCGTTGTGTACCAGTTTTAGATGAAAAAAAAGAGAAATATTTAGGGAATGTATACAAAGTAGATATTTTAGAATATAAAGGTTCGCTGGAAGAGAGTGTAGTACAATTATTAAATGATAAAGAAGGTTATGTTAGAGAAGATTCTTCGTTCTTTAAAGTGTTTTTTACAATAAAAAAATTACCTTATTTATCAGTAGTTGATGAAAATGGAGTCTTTCTTGGAATTTTAACGCATAAAAAGGTTTTCGAGTTATTAGAAGATGCTTGGGGCGTTCATTCTAGTAAATATTCTGTCATGATTGGGACACAAGATTATAATGGGGCCATTCAAAAATTATCGACAGTATTAAAGAAATATACAGGTATCCAAAGTTTAATGACTTTTGATAATGACGCCTTATTAGTTCGGAGAATTATGTTTACATTAGGAGAAGAGTTTAACGACGGTGAATTAGAGACGTTACTGAAAGATTTAGAAGATCACGGATTTAGAGTTGTGTATGTGGAAGAGATGAAAAATCCACGCGAAGTTGAAACGATAGAGTAACATGCAAAAGCCATCTAATTATGTTGGATGGTTTTTGTTATGTTACTTGAATAAAGGTATTTAAAAATAATGATAGGATAAAAGTCGAGATTGTAACAATATTTGTGTAAAAGAATAAAAAATGTAGATAATTTTGATTTTCAAAAAAATCAATTTGAAAATATGTTTTTATTTTTCAACTAAATATGTTACTATATGTGTGATAAAAACAAAGAGGTCTGACAACTATACTCCACGCAATACCACTCTAATGAGTTGAAAATTCAAAAAAATCAAAAATTAATAATTAGAGTAAAAATAAGGGGAATGGAGAAATTATGGAGAAAGACACTGCTTTGTAAGGGGCATATTTTATCAGCTTGAGCAGAGAGGAGGATGCATAGCATATTGTGAAAATAGAGATAAACAATGAAAAAGTGCTATGCAAATGAAAAGTATGAAGGGACGTTTAAGGCCAGGTGATACGGTAGCAATCGGTTTAATGTTATTTGCACTATTTTTAGGAGCAGGAAATTTAATTTTCCCACCAGTTTTAGGGCAACAAGCTGGAGAGAATGTTTGGATTGCTACAATTGGATTCCTTGTGACGGGAGTCGGATTACCCCTATTAGCTGTAACAGCTGTCGCGTTTGTAGAGGGGGACTTGAAAGCGCTATCTTCTAGAGTTCACCCAATATTCGCGTTTATTTTCCCATTGATTAGTTATTTAGCAATTGGACCATTTTTCGCGATTCCGCGTACTGGAGCCGTTTCATTTGAAATGGGTATGAAGCCATTTTTATCAGAGGCATTGGTTTCCGAATGGTACATGCTATTTCTTTTCACGATAATTTTCTTCGGAATAACGTGGTATTTATCTTTAAATCCATCTAAATTAGTCGATTGGTTCGGGAAATTTCTTACACCAGTATTAGTATTGATTGTTGCTGTTATTGTCGGAAAGGCAATTATTGATCCGATTGGAGAACCAGCTGCACCGCTAGCGGCATACAAAGAAAATGCTTTCTTTGGTGGATTTATTCAAGGGTATTTAACGATGGATGCAATTAGTGCGCTTGTATTTGGAATTGTCGTTGTACAAGTTATCCGTTCTAAAGGAATAAAAGAAAGTAGTCAAGTTGCAAAAATAACAGTAGTATCAGGTATTATTGCAGTACTTGGTTTAACGTTAATTTATTTATCACTTGCTTATCTTGGTTCAACAAGTACATCACTTGGTGTATCAGAGAATGGTGGACTTATTTTAACGAATGTTGTAAATGAGTTATATGGAACAAGTGGTAAAATTTTATTAGGGCTCGTTATTATACTCGCTTGTTTAACAACTTCTGTTGGATTAACATCAGCTTGTGCTGGCTTCTTTACAAACTTATTCCCTAAACTTTCGCATAAAGCGATTGTAACGATGGTATGTGTGTTTAGTTTACTTGTATCTAACCTAGGTTTAACACAATTAATCACAGTTACTTTACCAGTGTTAATGATCATTTATCCAGTTGCAATCGTATTAATCGTACTTTCTTACTTCCATAAATGGATTGGGAAGCGTAATACCATTTATATTGGAGCTATTTTAGGCGCATTGTTAATTAGTTTCTTTAACGGTTTAGAAAGTGCGAACATTAAAATTGACGCGATTTCTAACGTACTACAAATGTTACCATTATATAATGAAGGAATAGGATGGTTAATCCCATCATGTATTGGCGGGATTCTTGGTTTCTTCTTCTATAAATCAAATGAATCAAGTGAACTACAAAAGAAAGGTGCTTAGGCGCCTTTCTTTTTTTAAAGGGGATTTTATTGTTTTGTCTAAGTAATAAATGGGAGGAATGATAAAATGGCTAATTTTGAAGATTTTTTAGCTTTGGATTTACGAATTGGAACTGTAACACATGCAGAGGAATTTAAAGAAGCAAGAGTTCCAGCGATTAAACTAGAAATTGATTTTGGAGAGCTTGGAATTAAGCAGTCAAGTGCTCAAATTACGAAGAGATATACCCCAGAAGATTTAATCGGTCAGCAAATCGTTGCTGTTGTAAATTTTCCGCCAAAACGTGTAGCTGGATTTAAATCAGAAGTGCTTGTTTTAGGGGGAGTACCTGAAGCCGGTGATGTCGTATTACTTCAGCCCAATATGGAATTACCAAATGGAACGAAAATTAGTTAGTGTAAAGGCGGGGGAACATGGATATTGGACGAGAATATTTACAATGTGCCATTTCGAATTTTGAAGCAACAAAGAAACAAGGGGAACGGGTGCTTTCTCAATTATCATATGAACAGATTGAATGGTCTTCTCATGAAGCAACAAATAGTATAGCGGTTATTATAAAGCATCTGCAAGGTAATATGCGTTCTAGATGGACGGATTTTTTAACATCTGATGGTGAAAAAATAGATCGTAACCGAGACGCTGAATTTGAAGATGGTTATCATTCTAAGGAAGAGGTTCTCGCAGCATGGAATGAAGGATGGGAATATGTTTTGAAAACGATGCATGTGCTAACGCCAGAAGATTTATTACAGACGGTATATATTCGCGGTGAAGCACATACTGTCATGCAAGCAATTGAAAGACAAATTTCTCATTATGCTTTGCATATTGGACAGATTATTTATATTGGGAAGATGTTAAAAGAAAATGAGTGGGAATGTTTAAGTATTCCTAGAGGACAGTCTGCACGTTATGTAGAGAAAAAACGTTCAACATAATAATAGGAGAGAAACCGATATAGAATAGGAAACAAAAAAATAAGCCAAATGATAGATGGTTCCGTAAACATAAGGATGCTGCCGAAAATAAGTCCATATATAATAAGAAAGAAAGTGAACTACTCGCCACTTAGCAAAGCTTGAAGTGGGAGCTTCTCAGTTCCACGACGAAAGTAACCCTTCGTCTCCCTGAGCGTTCCATCCCTAGATGACCAACCCTTGGATGCTCTCTTGGTACGGTTGATATTTTACGCAGGAACCGAATGGCTTGGTTTTCGCACGCTATTTTCTTCCTGCAACCTCATATATCAAGTTATCAAAGAGCTTCATACAGCTATTTTATCGGAAATTTCCGACTACCGTCAAGCCGAAATTCATCTCCCACCTATCGTTGGGCTATGCTCTTCATACGCCTCTGAAAGGAGAATTCTTTCGGGAAATTCGTTGAAAAGCGTATTTACAGGGATAAATCGTGAGATGAACACTTGCTGTCGTTTAAAGCAATCACTGTGAAATAAATAAAAGCGGAAGTACGATGTGGCAATAATAAGATCTTTCTTTCGCACAATTCTTTTTTTGCATGTATGACAAATGAATGGTGGTTGCATTTTATTACGCTCCATTTTTTATTTTCGTAATAATGTAAGACAAGATTAAGTGCAAGGTATATATCCCTATATATGCTCCTGATATAAGAAAAAATGGATTTAGTAAAATTCCATGAATGCTTGTCATGAAAACTAAATCTTGTATTAAAACATCATATATATTAATAGAAATAATTGTACCGAGTGCATAAAGTGCTAAGTACGCTGAAATATGAAAAGCAACACGGATTGTAGGATGCTTAGCAAGCCAATAAAAAATAAATGATAGTACAATGGGTAATGTTCCTATTAGTAGCTTCAATTCATTTCACCTCATTAACAATATAGCCGGAATTTAGACGGTCTATTCTCTAGAGCTTGTACATAACTTGAAATAGAGAGGGTGATAGTATGAATCGAGGCTTTTTTTATGTGAAGTTCACAAGTGTACGTAAGTTAGTTTTATTTATTATTACTACAGTACTAGCGACTTTTTTTCTTATTAGTATGATGGTAACCTCTATGAAAGAGACAAAGTCAACGTATTTATATAATTGGTTAAATGAGTTATCGATGAATGGTTACATGTACGTTCTTGGGAAAGAGAATCATTATTTTACACAGGAGTATCGAAATTTAAATCAAGATTTTTCAATTTCTTCGTTTCTCTTTTCTATGGCTACGAATATTCGTTTTAATGATGTACGCAGTTTTGTCGGAAAAGAGCTACCTGGTTTTGGAAAGTACGATACAGAAATTGTTATCGCGGGCGAAGGGACAAATTATTCTAACTTACCGATAGAGTCGAGCGTTCCGCTTGAAGAAGTGGTAAAAGAGCGGACTGGTGAAGGTGGACAGGCTCAAAATCCGAATACGAACAAAGAGAAAAAGCAACCGGCTCAAACAACAGGAAAAAGACAAGTTGCGCTTATTTATCATTCGCATAGTTGGGAATCTTATTTGCCGTTACTAAATTTAGCAAACGATCCAAATCCGAATAAAGCAACAAGTTCCGTCACTAATATTTCAATAGTGGGCGATCGATTTCGTGAACAATTAGAAAGTGAAGGGATAGGAGCTACTAACGACAAGACTGATGTCGGCCAAAAGTTGATTAGTAAAGGGTTAAATAGTAATAGTTCTTACAAAGTGTCACGGGAAATTGTACAAGAAGCAATGACAGGCAATAAAGAACTGCAGTACTTCTTTGACTTGCATCGTGATAGTGCTCGAAAAAATGTCACGACAAAAGCAATTGGAGATAAATCATATGCAAAGCTTGCTTTCGTAATAGGGAAAGGCAATAAAAATTATGAAAAGAACTTACAATTAGCAACAGCTCTTCATGAGGAAATTAATAAGAAATATCCAGGAGTGAGTCGTGGTGTCATTCAAAAAGGATTCCAAACAGGAAATGGTGTCTACAATCAAGACTTATCAGGACAAGCGATATTAATTGAAGTTGGTGGCGTAGATAATACGGAGGAAGAACTAAATCGATCAATTGATGTACTTGCTAAAGCGTTTGGTGAATATTTCTGGCAGGCGGAAAAGGTGAATGGATAAAATGAAATATAAATTAGTGGGAGAGTCTGAAAAAACGTGAGTGTAAAGCTTGCGTTTTTTCTTTGTAATGATGAGGTGTCACAGAATAGACATAATTTGCCGTTGTTATGGTAATATCGAAATTTGTCAAATTATACTGGGAGATGTACAAAGGAATTTTCGGAAAATTAGAGAAAATCTTTTTACAAGGAAAACTTTTTATTATAAAACTGGTAGGGTGATAAAAGTGATTAGGGAGATCAAAATAGAAGATGCAGCACCATTTTTGCAATTAAGTAAGCAACTAGATGAAGAAACGAAATTTATGCTATATGAACCAGGAGAAAGAAAATTTACAGCCGAGCAACAAGAACAAATGATTCATCGCTTTATAGAAAATGAATATGCAACAATATTCGTAGCAGTTGAAGAAGAAAGTATAGTAGGGTTTATTTTAGTGAATGGAAATCATATTCAAAGAAAAAGACATGTAGCAAGTATTGTAATTGGTATTTTGCAAGAGTATAGCGGGCGAGGTATTGGAACGAGATTGTTTAAAGAGGCTGAGAAGTGGGCAAGATTACATGATGTATGGCGTTTAGAATTAACGGTAATGGCCCACAATACAAGAGCTCAGGCACTATATAAAAAAGTTGGATTTGAGAAAGAAGGTGTCAAAAGAGCAGCTCTTATTATCGGTGGAGAGAACATCGATGAGTATGAAATGGCCAAATTATTAAACTAAGAGGTCGTTATATGAAAAAAAGATGGATACTACTTGGTATCGTAGCGATGATACTCATTGTTGGAGTAGCAGGAATCAATTATAAAATGTATAAGGATAAGCAGGCGCGCGAGGTAAATGTGAATAACATATTTCCGAAAGCGAAAGAAACGATTGCCAATATGGATGGTGATATTGCGGTAATTAGTAATCCGAATTCGATGCTTGTGCTTGTGAATAAAAGTAGACGTTTACCAGATGGATACAGACCGCCAGATTTAGTTATTCCGAAAGTGCGCTACTCAAGTGAAGGTGATCAAGAAAAGAAAAAAATGAGGAAAGAAGCAGCAGGGGCGCTAGAGGAAATGTTTCAGCAAGCTGATAAGGAGCATATTTTCTTATTTGCAGTATCGGGATTTAGATCTTTTGATCGACAAAAAGCATTAAATACGATGTATAAAAAGCAAGATGGAGAAGTAAAAACAGCGATGTCGAGTGCGGTTCCTGGTACGAGTGAACATCAAACAGGGCTTGCTATGGATATTACATCTCAAGCTGCTAAGTTTCAGTTAGAGACAGTTTTTGGTGAAACGAAAGAAGGGCATTGGCTTTCTGAAAATGCTCATAAATTTGGGTTGGTAATTCGATATACAAAAGAGAAAGAATCGCTTACGGGCTATCGATATGAACCATGGCACGTAAGGTATGTGGGGAACCCACAAGCTACATATTTATATGAAAATCAACTGACACTTGAAGAAGTAACAGAGTGATCAATTGAGGGGAGAGAAGGATTATGACGGTGTTATATAAGAAAAAAGTACACGCATATGTGACAAGAGAAAAAGAAGGAGTTATGCAACTGCTTGTTTTTAAACATCGTGATAAACCTGAAGCTGGTATACAAGTACCAGGGGGAACAGTTGACGAAGGGGAAACGTTAGAAGCAGCAATTTTACGTGAAGTACAAGAAGAGTCTGGATTACGTCATTTATGCATAGAAAGATTCCTAGCCGATTACATCATACTTGTGAAAGAGCAAAAGGAATATCAAAAGCGCCATTTTTTCCACGTAACTTTACTAACAGGTGTAAAAGATGATTGGGAACATATTGTAAGTGCCGGTGAGGAAGATCAAGGATTAGTATTTTGCTACGAATGGATTGATATTGCAAAATGCCCTGCATTAGCTGGGAAACAAGGTGAGTTTTTACATTTGTTAGATGAGGTATATGTAAAGTAATAAAAGAGTCTGAAGCGGAAATTTAATCGTTTCAGACTTTTTTTATTTTTCAGGAAATAAAAGGTTTTTACATTGGTAAGTTGAATTCTTTGAAAGGGATTGTAGTTGTATATGCGAGGAGCGGAGAAAATGAAAAAGTAATAGATACACGTTATCAATAAAAGCTTTTAAAGAAGGAGAATGAAGATGGAGATTCAGTTCAATGCTCGATTACAAAAAGAATTAACAATTCATGATATACAAGTAGCGATGGAAGCTGGGCAATTAACTTCAAAAGAATTAGTTATGTATTATCTTCATAGAATTGCGAAATATGATCAAGAAGGACCAAAAATCAATTCTATTTTAGAAATCAATCCAGACGCTATTTTTATTGCAGAAGCGTTAGATTATGAAAGAAAGACAAAAGGTGGACGGGGACCATTACATGGTATACCTGTTTTACTTAAGGACAATATTGAAACGAATGACTCTATGCATACAAGTGCAGGTACGATTGCCCTGGAACAAAATATTAGTAGTGAAGATGCATTTCTTGTTACGAAACTACGAGAAGCAGGAGCAGTGATAATAGGAAAAACAAATATGACAGAATTAGCAAATGGAATGTCTTTTGACATGTGGGCTGGATATAGTGCAAGAGGTGGGCAAACAATAAATCCATACGGTACAGGTGAGGATGATATGTTTGTTGGAGGCTCAAGTACAGGGTCTGCGATAGCAGTTGCCGCTAATTTTACAGTAGTATCTGTTGGAACGGAAACAGATGGTTCTATATTGAGTCCAGCTGTTCAAAACTCTGTAGTAGGTATTAAACCGACTGTTGGTCTAATTAGTCGTAGGGGAATTATTCCGCTTACTTATTCACAGGATACAGCGGGACCATTTGCTAGAACGGTAACAGATGCGGCTATTTTGCTAGGGAGTTTAACTGGGTTAGACGAGAAGGATGTAGCTACTCATAAAAGTGAAGGTAAAGCAGAACATGATTATACAAAGTATCTTGATGACAATGGTTTAAATGGAACAAAGATTGGTGTATATAGCAATGCACCAAAAGATTATTATGAAACTGGTGAGTATGATGAAAAATTGTTTAAGGAAACGATTGAAGTATTACGTAGTGAGGGAGCGACAGTAGTAGAAGATATTGATATTCCATCTTTTCATAGGGAATGGAGTTGGGGAGTATCCCTATATGAACTAAAGCATAGTTTAGATAACTATCTTTCTAAATTACCTTCAACTATTCCGGTACATTCTATTTCGGAATTAATGGAGTTTAATAAAAACATAGCAGAAAGAGCTTTGAAATATGGACAAACTAAATTAGAAATAAGAAAAGATTTTCCTAATACGTTAAGAAATCCTGAATACTTAAACGCAAGATTAGAAGATATATATTTTTCTCAAGAACAAGGTATTGATTTTGCGTTGGAAAAATATAATCTTGATGCGATACTGTTCCCTTCTTATATAGGTTCTACTATAAGTGCGAAAGCAGGTTATCCGTCTATAGCGATACCTGCGGGATACATGGATAACGGCAGACCGTTTGGAATTACGCTTGCAAGCACTGCTTTTTCTGAGGGAACTTTGATTAAACTAGCATACGCTTTTGAACAAGCGACAAAGCATCGGAAAATCCCTAACTTATCATGAATAAAATAAATAGGACAGGGATTCCTGTCCTATTTATTTTGTTAATTAGAGTGAAATATTTTTCTGCTCTGTCTTATCATATTTTAATAAGTTAAAGGATAAACAAGCAGAGCATAATATAAGGATTGAAGCGAGAATATAAATCGTACGAACACCGAACAAATCGGTAATAATTCCAACGCTAAGCATAGAAAGACCAGAAGCTGTCGAGAGGAGAGCGCCATGAGCTGTATACATTTTTGATAATAAAGTAGGGGGAACACTAGATTGTAACACTGTTGTTTGAGAAATATCTCTAATTTGATAACATGGCCCCATTAGAACGCATAGAAAAAGCGCAATAAACCCGCTACTTGTCATACCATATAAAAATGTAAGAATACTAAACATAAGAGAGCCTATCGCCATGGAGCGTATTAAATTGTTTTGAATGTATGTACTCATTTTCCATGCTAATATCCCGCCAATTAACGTCCCTACATAATAACTTGTGTTAATATATCCCCACCATTCTTCTCCTTTATGAAGGACAGTTGTTACATAAGCCATTGTAATAGCACCGATCCATATCGTCCCTGCGAAAGTTTCAATTAAGTCCATACATGTAACGATACGGAGAGAAGGGTTTTGAAATAAGAGTTTCCAACCTTCCAGTAAAGCAGCGCCTTTTGAAGAAGAAGGTTCAATTACTCGTTCAGTATGTATGGAACGTAATGAAAGGTGTAGTGCAACACACCCAAAAATCATCAAAATGTTATTCATCATGAGTGTAGAAGTGGCGCCGATAAGAAGAACTATAACACTTGTAAATGAATAAGCAGCGGCTTGCGCAATTTGTGTGGAAAAGGAAAAAATACTATTTACTTTTACTAATTGTTCTTTTCGTGTAAGGCGAGGAAGGATACCGTATAATAACGGTGCGCTCCAGCCGCTACATAAAGAAATGAAAAAAATGAAAATGAATAGTGTTACAACGTTTGAGGAAAGGGCCGGGAATAATATCATTAATAAAAATAATAGAACAGTTTTTGTCCATTGTAGTGTGAAAAGTAAGGAATAAGATGAAAAACGATTCATTATAAGTGGTGCAGATGTATTTGCTATAAGATTAGTTATCACTTGGAGCAATGGAAACAGAGCAGTTAATGTAGCTGATTTCGTTGTGATATACATATGAGTTGTAATAATCATGATGTATACGATGTCAGCGAGAGTAATGCATATTTTAGAGCCTAAATAGTAAATTAGTGAACGATTTTGCAACAAGCACACCACCTTCCTAAAAAATAATATTTTAGTAGTTAAAATAATTATAAATTGAAAATTAAATTTTCGAAAGAATTTCATTTTTTGTCGCTTTTTGAAAGGGATTTTCATGTATAATGAAGAATATATTAATATAGTATTTTATTAATACTTTTTATAACAGTGAATATGTACAATAGCTTGTAGTAAATGCCCTGGTATAAGAAAGGGCGGATAAACCATTCTTTTCTTCATATACATATAGAAAATGAGAAAGAAAGTGAGGGTTGCATATGGCTGCTTGGGTGATTTGGTTTATAATAGCTGGTATTTTATTTATTGCGGAACTGTTGTCGATTACGTTTTATATGCTTTGGCTTGGAATTGGAGCTGTTGTCGGAGGTCTAATTGCTTTGTTTGCCCCTGAAGCACTACTGTTACAAGTTGTTGCTGGTGCGATTGTAAGTTTAACATTGACTTTCTTTACGAAAAGAATTTCAAAAAACTTTCGAGAAGCAAAAGGTTTTACTGATACAGTAGATTTGCTTGTCGGTAAAAAAGGCATTGTTATGCAAGCGATTACAAATGAAGTAAATGGTATTGTGAAGGTGGATGGAGATACTTGGACAGCTATTGCAGATGATCCAATTGATGTTGGAGAAAAAGTTATTGTTATAAAGAGGAATAGTACTATATTACAAGTTAAAAAGGAGAGTGAATAAATATGGCAGTAGCATTAACATTAACGATTATTTTAGCACTAATTGTTGTTACATTTATCGCATTAACAATTAAAATTATTCCACAGCAAAAAGTTGGAGTCGTTGAAAGATTTGGTAAGTTTCAGCGTATTATGGAGCCAGGGTTAAATTTATTAATACCAATTGTAGACCGCGTTCGTGTATATCATGACTTACGTATTCAACAAACGAATGTACCACCGCAGAAGGTAATTACGAAAGATAATGTACAAGTAGAAATTGATACAATCATTTTCTATCAAATTGTGGAACCAGAACTTGCGACATATGGTATTTCGAACTATGAATATGGTGTTCGTAACATTACTTCTGCAACGATGCGCCAAATTATCGGTAAAATGGAACTGGATGAAACGTTATCTGGTCGTGAAAAAATTTCAACAGAAATTCGCTTAGCACTTGATGAAGCAACAGAAAAATGGGGCGTTCGCATTGAGCGTGTTGAAGTTGTTGATATTAATCCGCCAAAAGATGTGCAAGCATCGATGGAAAAACAAATGAAAGCAGAACGTAATAAACGTGCGATCATTTTAGAAGCTGAAGCTGCAAAACAAGATAAAGTTCTTCGTGCTGAAGGTGAAAAGCAAAGTAAAATCTTAATGGCTGAAGGTGATAAAGAAGCACGTATTCGAGAAGCTGAAGGTATAAAGGAAGCAAAAGAACTAGAAGCGCAAGGGGAAGCAAGAGCGATTGAGGAAATTGCAAAAGCAGAACAAAATCGAATTGAATTACTTCGTGCAGCAGATTTAGATGAACGCGTACTTGCTTATAAATCATTTGAATCATTGATTGAGGTTGCAAAAGGGCCAGCAAATAAAGTCTTTATTCCGTCTAATGCAATTGAAACACTTGGTACTCTTGGGGCCATTGGAGAAATCTTTAAAGAAAAACAAGCGAAGAAATTGCCTTCTTCAGATACACAAAAAGAACAATAAGAGTGAAAAAGAGAAATGGGGTGCCATTTCTCTTTTTATTTTTGAGTAGGATAAAAAATATTAGTCCTTTGCCATTATGGATAGGGCTTTTTTGTTTGTCACTTTTCAAAGAATTATAAGTTTAGAGTGTTTGGAATTGTTAAGTGGAATAACACGTTTACTAGACGGTTAAAAAACTGTCAAAGTAATATATTTTTGTTAAAGAAAATTTAAAATATGATATAATGGAATTTTGTGGATATTAAACAAGGGAGTGGGAAACAAGTGCAAAGGCTTGTACAGAAAGTGAAAGCAGATTTTCCACCAGATTTCATTTGGGCAAGTACATTAAAGCGTGCTCGTGAAACTGGTGAAACGTTAGCTGAAGGAATTGGATGCCCAATTCAACTAGAAGAGGAATTAATGGAGTTTAATAACGGAGTACAAGCAGGCTTATCTTTTGAAGAAGCAAAGAAATATCCAGAGCCAAAATTTCTTCATGACCGTTTTGAAAATGGGGAATCATTTATTGAATTTAGAATGAGAATAGAAGGAATCTTTTCTAAAATCGTGACAGAGAATACGTATGAACGGATAGCAATCGTTGCACACGGTGGTGTAATAAATAGTCTATTACGTGCGTTTTTCAAAATGCCCATTTCAATGGACTATTATTTTAAAATGGGAGATACGGGAATAAGCTTAATTGAAATTGATGGCGAACAAAAAACGGTACATTTCATTAATGATACGAATCATTTGGACGGGATGTAAAGACCCGTGTACAAAGTAGTGTTTTTTGATGTTGACGGTACGCTTTTAAGTGAGATTGATAGAAGTATGCACGAAAGTACAAAAGAAGCGATACAAAGATTAATAGATAAAGGAATTCACGTAGTTGTTACAACAGGGAGACCATATAGCTTATGTTCGCAATTTAAAGAGCTGGGCATACATACAATTATTTCTGCAAATGGTGCACATATTAAGTGTGGGGAAACAGTTCTACATAAATCGGTACTTTCAAGTGAAATCGTTCATGATATCTCAGAGTTTGCAGAATTACATGGTCACGGCGTTTCTTATTTTACTGAGGGTTTTACAATGAACGGAATAGCCTCAGATAATGAGCGTGTAATGCAAGCGCTTAGCGAGACGTTAAATTTAGGGGAGTACCCTGAAAAAAGCAAGGATTTGTCTGAAGAAATCTATTGTTTATGTCTGTATGCGGATGAAATAGAATCTCAAAAATTTATTGAAAAATACCCAATGCTTACATTCGATCGTTTTCATGGTTATGTCATAAATGTATTGGAAGATAATAAAGTATCGAAGCTCACCGCAATTCAAAAAGTATTGGATCACTTAAACATTTGTAAATCAGAAGCAATTGCTTTTGGTGACGGTGGAAACGATATTGAGATGTTGCAGTATGTAGGATTAGGTATTACGATGGGGAATGGCGGAGAAGTACTAAAAACAAAAGCTGATTTCGTTACAAAGAAGGCGAGTGAAGGTGGTATTTTATTTGCTTTAGAGAAGTTTCATGTCGTCTAACATACCTTTATTGGAATAAAGGTATGTTAGGATCTTTAATGTGCTCGCACAATAAAATATGAATTTGCCCACGATGATGATAAAAGTGTGCAACAATTTCAAGCAACCATTCAAAACGGGAATAAGAAATACCCCAATAAGCAGTCTTAATTTCCGCTAATTCTTCATTAGAATAGGATAAAAAAGTTTTAGAAAGTAAATCGTAGCCCTGTAGCATCGTTTTTTGCATTTGCGTAATTGTTTCGGGTGTTTGTTCTTTATAGAAAGTGTGTAGTTGTTTTTCAGTACTACCATTTAAAATGAGTAAATCCGCATGGCAAATAAGAGAAAGATGTGCACACATTTCAAATAGAGATCGCTTTGCGTGAATGGGCTGTATTTTTAAATCGGCTTCATTATATTGGTTAAGCATTTGAATAGAAGTACCAACAGCAACTTGTAGTTGATGCAAGGCAGGTTGAACAAACATTGTAATTCTCCTCTTCTCCGTATATAATAGTTTCTTAAGGGTATTATATCATACTAAAAATTCCGAAAATTCTAGTAGTTTGACTAGCATATTGAAAAGTATTATATTGTAAAAGGTCATATGAAACGTGAAATAGAATGGAATGCAATTATTGAGTTAGGAGTTAGACCAATGAGTTTGAAATATGGAAGAGATACAATTATTGAAGTTGACTTAAATGCAGTAAAACATAATGTAAAAGAATTTAAAAAGCGTGTGAATGATGAAAATATTGCAATGATGGCTGCTGTAAAAGCAAATGGGTATGGTCACGGGGCGGTTGAAGTTGCGAAAGCTGCTATTGAAGTAGGAATAGATCAGCTTGCAGTTGCATTTGTAGATGAAGCGATAGAGTTAAGAGAAGCAGGAATTAACGTGCCGATTTTAATTTTAGGTTATACATCAGTAGCAGCTGCGGAAGAGGCAATTCAATATGACGTTATGATGACTGTTTATAGAAGTGAAGATTTACAAGGTATAAATGAAATTGCAAACCGTCTTCAAAAGAAAGCGCAAATTCAAGTGAAAATTGATACAGGAATGAGTCGTATCGGTTTACAAGAAGAAGAGGTTAAACCATTTTTAGAAGAATTAAACCGTATGGAGTATGTAGAGGTAGTAGGAATGTTTACACATTACTCTACGGCAGATGAAATTGATAAATCATATACGAATATGCAAACGAGTTTGTTTGAGAAAGCTGTCAATGCAGCAAAAGAATTAGGAATTCATATTCCATATATTCATAGTTCAAATAGTGCAGGTTCAATGGAGCTTAGCAATACATTTCAAAATATGGTCCGTGTAGGTATTGGAATATATGGAATGTATCCTTCAAAAGAGGTAGATCATGCAGTCGTTTCTTTACAGCCTGCGTTGTCGTTAAAATCAAAAGTAGCTCATATTAAACATGCGAAGAAGAATCGCGGTGTAAGTTATGGGAATACGTATGTAACGACTGGTGAAGAATGGATTGCAACTGTACCGATTGGCTATGCTGATGGATATAATCGTCAGTTATCTAATAAAGGGCATGCATTAATAAATGGAGTTCGAGTACCTGTTATTGGCCGTGTTTGTATGGATCAACTTATGTTAGACGTTTCAAAAGCAATGCCAGTACAAGTTGGGGATGAAGTAGTATTCTACGGTAAACAAGGTGAAGAAGAAATTGCGGTAGAAGAAGTAGCGGATATGTTAGGTACAATTAACTATGAAGTTACATGTATGTTAGACAGAAGAATTCCACGAGTTTATAAAGAAAATAATGAAACGGCTGCTGTCGTAAATATACTAAGAAAAAACTGAATCGTTAGGATTCAGTTTTTTTATTTTTGACAAATGAAAAATGTTCTGTTTGTACCGTGTAGTTGAATATTCTTAAAACCTACAGATTCCAATGAAGAAATTATTTCTTCATTGGAATAACAAGCTTCCTCAAAAGAAAAGTCACTTCTTTTCCAATTATTATCTATGTCATGTTGAAATAGTATAAAGTTCATTTCTGCTTTTTTATTTTCGTTATCATATGTAGAATCAATTGTACATACATATTCTTCCGCTGAAATATGAAATGAAGCAATCCAATTTTCAAGAAAACCTTTCTCCATATTCATATCAAATACGAATGTACCTTCGCTATGTAATACGGAGTAAACATTATGAAAAACATTTTTTAATTCATCTACTTTTAAAATATGGTTTAAGCTATCGCCAGTAGAGATAGCATAGTGAAATTGCTCATTTATATTGAAATAACGAGCATCATCGACGATAAAGGTTGCGTCTGGCGCGTTTTGACGTGCGTATTCAATCATTTGGGCAGAACCATCTATACCAGTTACTAAAAAAGTATTATCAATTAATTTCTTAGTAAGGTGACCAGTCCCGCAGCAAAGATCTAAAATATGAGAATGTGGTGGTGCATATTGTAAAACGAGTTTTTCCAAAAGTAGATAGGAGTGTTCAGCATAATGCCCCCAATGTTTATTATAAATGGATGCGAAAATATCATAATCAGAATAAATTAGTTTTTTACACATATGTATTCACCTCAAGATTCATTACATTATAATAGTCATGCTTCTTTTTCATTTCAAAACCACATTGTGTATATAGTTTTAAAGCGTGGTTATTTTTCGTTTCGACGTCTAATTCAATTGTTGAAATTCCTTTTGTAATAAGGGTATGTACCATATAACTAAGAATATCTTTTCCGTATCCTTTACCTTGATAAGAAGGATGAACGGCGAATCCTGATAGTGTAGTAGATTGTTCTTGCTCAGAAACTGTAATCGTTCCTATCACTTTTTCGTCGATAAGAGCACAGTAAACTTGATAGGAAGGGGAATTCATCATTTTTTGTAACCATGTAGCGGTATTTTTTGCTGAATCTCCAAAAGCTTTACTGGAAATTTCAATAAGATCAAGAAGTGACCCTGAAGATGCAAGAGTAAGCTGTATAGAATTCTTTGTTGTTTTTTGAACTTCTTTAGCTTTGAACTCCATACTATATTCACTATATAAATAAGGTAACTTCATATGTCTTGCAAATTCTTTCCCAGAAGCAGAATGCCCATTCATAATAAGAAGAGCTTCATCTGCCTCTCGTATTCGTATTTCTTTCATTGCGGTTTGTAAAAGAGTAGTGCCTATATGTTGTTTCCTATAGTTCGGATGAACAAACCCTATTAACTCCAGTTTTGTCGGTCTTTCAAAATCATACATACTTAATGCACCGATTAATTGAGTATTATCATAAAATAGGAAATCAGATACCTCTTCATTATTGCGAGCAGTTAAAAAGTTTATATGTAAATCTGATGAGTAATCAATTTGATCGTGTTGCCCACAAATATGAGCTAAATCTTTCATTTGCTGAATTTCGTTTGCTATTAAAGATTTCTTTTGTTCAATATTCATTTCATAACCCCTCTCATTCGTATTTAAAAATAGGATGGATGACTAAGCCACTTTTTTAACTCCACACTGCCCTGAACAGATAATAACCAGTACAAATATCGATAGGGAGGTCTACATTCTGCAAGATGAGGAAGGGGCATAATGGTTTCGTAACCTTGTTTAAAAGCATGTGCCTCTTTTTCTGTAAACACATATTCTAAGCCGATAAAATCAAACTCCCGGGGAGCAACGGCATAGGCTTCTGTATCTACTAATCCCGTAATAGTTGTACCATCTGATAAAAACTGAGTAGGGTCCATATCAATTAAAACGAGCGTCGATTCCTTTGGTGCTGGTAAGGAAGAAAGTTGTGTTTCAAAAGTAGGAAATGCATTTTGTATGCTTTCATTATCGGAATAAAACATATTCACAAGCTCTTTACTCACATTTAAAATGTGTGATTGGAATTCATCTAGTGTAATTTGGAAGGAACCTGACACATTTCCTATGTAATCGGCTTTAAATGTATGTATTTCTGCAAGCCCTTTTCCTAGACTGAATAAAATAGAATCTGGTTGCCCGATAAAAGATTGAACTGTGTTACCTACTAACTTTTCGGCTACAACGAATTCACGGCCATTTAAAATATGTTTTTCTAATATTGTTGGGATAGGAAGATTAGTATGTTCTTGCAGCAATGTATGTACAGCTTCTAAATGATGTACGTTCCTTGGATTAATTCCAAATAGGTTTTTACATCCCCACCAAAAATCATTATTTGGTTCTTCATTTATTTTAGAAGAACGAACGATGACTTCTGCATCTTCTGTTCGGACGAGAAACACATCGCTTGCATGGTCTTCATAACCTGGGTGTAAAGCTTGAATAGATAAAATAGGTGAAGTGAATAGTTGTTGTAGCATGAAGTTGCTCCTTTTTTCTGTAAATTCTATAAATTCATTATATAACATAATATGTTCCAAATGGATAAAGATAAGGACAACATAGAACTTAAATAAATTTATAGTGAGAAATCAGTGTGGAAATTATATTTTTCTAGTTTTGTATGAATTATCAAAATAATGTTTCTGATGATAAATCTGTAAAAATGCCTGAATGTAACTCCCGTATTTTTCAATAAATGAAAGGTTAAGCATACTTTTATAAGAGTTATAATGTAGGTTATGAAAAATATTTCTCAATAATAAAATGAAGTGAAAAATATGAAGAAGTAGAATAGATTCCTTTATAATAGTTTTAAATTAATTAATATAATTAACTATTAATATTGTTAGATAGGAGAGAATATGATGGCAAATGTACTCGTAATAAATTTTCCCGGAGAAGGTCATATAAATCCGACTTTAGCTATTGTAAGTGAGTTAATTCGGCGAGGGGAAACAGTTGTTTCGTATTGTATTGGAGATTATAGAAAGAAGATTGAAGCAACAGGTGCAGAATTCCGAGTGTTTGAGAATTTCCTCTCTCAAATTAATATTATGGAACGAGTAAATGAAGGTGGGAGTCCTTTGACGATGCTATCTCATATGATTGAGGCATCAGAGCGTATTGTGACTCAAATTGTAGAAGAAACAAAAGGGGAAAAGTACGATTACTTGATATACGATAATCATTTTCCCGTAGGACGTATTATAGCCAATGTTTTAAAATTACCTAGCGTTTCTTCTTGTACAACATTTGCTTTTAATCAGTACATTACTTTTAATGATGAACAAGAATCAAGACAAGTAGATGAAACGAATCCATTATATCAATCTTGTTTAGCGGGAATGGAAAAATGGAATAGGCAGTATGGAATGAAATGTAATAGTATGTATGATATTATGAATCATCCTGGTGATATTACTATTGTATATACTTCAAAAGAATACCAACCGCGTTCAGATGTATTCGATGAATCGTATAAGTTTGTCGGCCCATCAATTGCTACTCGAAAAGAAGTAGACAGCTTTTCTATGGAAGATTTAAAAGATGAAAAATTGATTTTCATTTCTATGGGAACAGTTTTTAATGAACAACCTGAACTATATGAAAAATGTTTTGAAGCGTTTAAAGATGTAGAAGCGACAGTCGTATTAGTTGTTGGTAAGAAAATAAATATAAATCAATTTGAAAACATTCCGAAAAATTTTAAGTTGTATAATTATGTGCCGCAATTAGAAGTATTACAGTATGCTGATGTATTCGTGACACATGGTGGTATGAATAGTTCGAGTGAAGCGTTATATTATGGTGTCCCGTTAGTTGTAATTCCGGTAACAGGAGACCAGCCTTTAGTTGCGAAACGAGTGACCGAAGTAGGGGCTGGAATAAGGCTTAATCGTAAAGAATTAACTTCTGAATTGTTACGTGAGACTGTAGAAAAAGTTATAGATGATGTGACGTTTAAGGAAAATAGTCGTAAAGTTGGAGAGTCACTTCGAAATGCTGGTGGGTATAATAGGGCAGTTGATGAAATATTTAAAATGAAGATGAATTCATACTTAAAACTTAAATAAATGTTTGGAGCACACTTACTGTAATATGTAAGTGTGTTTCTATAAATAAATTACATAAAAAATCACTGTAAAGGTGAAACTTTTGTGTATATAAACTCATATCTTTGAATTAGTAGTAAAATTACGTTAAAATAATACTAAGAAAATATATAAGTTTTGGGGGTAATGAATGAAGAAAGTATTTGAATACGTATTATTAACAATTGGCTCAATTATTGTAGCGGGTTCATTAGAACTTATTTTAGCACCTAATGGATTAGTAGATGGCGGAGTAACGGCCATTGCTATTATGGCGAATAAAGTTGCAGGATTGCCGCTTTATGGAGTGTTCTTAGGAATTAATATCCCGATTTTATTATTTACTGCAAAAGTAATGGGAAAGAAGTTCTTTATCCGTACATCCTATGCAAATGTTGTTACAACACTCGGATTGATTTATTTAAAACCGTTTCCAGCAATTACAACTTCTGAATTGTTAATTGTTCTTTATGGAGGAGTTCTATTTGGTGTGGGAGTAGGGATTGTAGTAAAAATGGGCGGAGCAATTGATGGATCAGAAATGTTAGCTGTTTGGATGAATAAACATTTTAAAGTGCCGATTAGTACATTTTTACTTGCTGTAAATGCGGTTATTTTCATTTTTGTTGCCATTTTATTTTCAATTGAACAAGCGATGTTCTCATTAGCAATTTTCTATATTGTTACGAAGATGATTGATTTCATATTAGATGGTATTAATCAAGGAAAGAGCGTTATGATTATTTCTGGTAAAAATAAAGAAATAGGCGATCTACTTATGAAAGAATTGCAATTATCCGTTACGTATCTACATGGAGAAGGTGGTTTTTTAGGAGAACATAAGAGAATCATTTATTGTATTACAAACCGTTTCATTTATCCGAAAATGAAAGATCTCGTTCTCTCTGTAGATCCAACTGCTATCATTGAAGCTTCCTATTCAACAGAAACAACTGGTGTTAAGCGTCCGGGAAGGACTGCGAGATCAGAAAAATAGTGAATGAAAATAGCTCCACGTAAGTATAACTTGCGTGGAGCTATTTTTATTTAGCGAACCAGGCCTTTTTCAGTAATTGGACAACGGTTTCGATACGATCCTCTGGAATACTGCCAAAACCGAGCAATACATACGACTCATCCATTAGATTATGAACAGAATCGTATGTGGAGAGAGGGTATAACTTAATACGTTCTTTTGCGGCTGCATGAATAAGTTCTTGTTCATTCATCCCGTTATGAACGTGAAGTACAATATGAAGTCCGGATTGTTCACCGAGTATATGAACGTTATTTCCCATCTCGTTTGTAATAGATTTAATTAAAGAAATATGTTTTCTTTTATATAACGTCCGACTTCGGTTAATATGACGTTCCCAATCACCATTTTGAATAAAGGTGGCAAAGGTAAGTTGCTGCAGCGTAGAAACAGTTTGTTTAAACATACCACCAAGCTCTTCATAGGCTCTTAACAGATGAGGTGGTAAAACAATATATCCCATTCGTAAAGAAGGTAAAAAAGATTTCGAGAAAGTTCCCATATAAATAACATGTTCATTTGCATCTAGTCCTTGTAAAGAAGGAATAGGTTTTCCTATATAACGGAATTCCCCGTCGTAATCATCTTCAATAATATAGCCCTTACAATCATTCGCCCATTTTAATAACTCGAGTCTTCTAGATAACGGCATAATGATTCCAAGTGGAAATTGGTGAGATGGAGTGACATACGCTACATTGCAACCCGATTCACGTAAAGCGGAAATATGAATCCCTTTATCATCTAAAGGGATAGGGTGAACGGTAAGACCAGAACTTTGAATCATAGCAGGAATACGGTGAAATCCAGGGTTTTCGATTCCGAATTCCTTTTTTGAACCAAGCAGCTGAAGTAGTAGCCAAAGAAGAGGCTGCGTACCTGCTCCGATAATAATTTGATCAGGTGAAGAATGTACCCCGCGAGCATGATATAAATACTTTGAAATATGTTCTCGTAGAACGAGCTCACCTTGTGGATCTTCCTTAGCAAATAATTCATTTTCATACTGAAATAAAGTTTCGTGTATTGCTCTTTTCCAGTTTGTTATCGGAAAAGCTTTTTGATCAATAAGTCCTTGACTACAATCATAATCATATTGTTCGTTTTCTTTATTGTTAGCACTGTTTGACGCAATTTGCTGTTTCTTTTGAATGACATCAATATCAACTTCTGCAACAAAAATCCCACGTTTCGGTTTGCTTTCTACATACCCTTCAGCTAGTAATTGTTGATAAGCAGATTCCACTGTAATACGGCTCACATTAAGTTGTACTGCTAAATTTCTGTGAGAAGGAAGGCGTGTACCGGCACGTAGTGACCCATGAGAGATTTCACGTTTCATATATTCATAAATTTGTAAGTAAAGGGGTGTTTTACTTTGTAATACTAATGGGATAGTCAGATCCATTCGTAGACGCTCCTTTTCATACTGGCCTTATAAAAAAGAATAAAACTGTCACTTAAGCTAAGGACAGTGGCTTTCTATAATGATGATATAACATTTAGAAAATTTTATAAATAGTAAGGGGAGAATCAAAATGAATATTAGAGAAGTAGTAACAGAAGCGGATTTACATGACGTATTTCCTGTATTACAACAGTTAAGAACAAAACTTTCAAAAGAAGAAGTAAGTTCTTTATTTCAAAAAATGAAAGAAGAAAATTATAAACTGTTTTCGCTACGTAATGAAGGGGATGAAGTTGTGAGTCTAGCCGGTGTAGCGATTTGTACGAATTTTTATAATAAGAAGCACGTTTTCGTATATGACCTTGTAACAGCAGAAGCACATCGTTCAAAAGGGTATGGGAATGTATTACTATCATATATAGAGAACTGGGGAAAAGAAAACGAATGTGAGTCCATCGCTCTTACATCAGCATTTCCTAGATTAGACGCTCACCGCTTTTATGAAAGAGAAGGTTATGATAAGGTAAGTTTTTCTTTTTATAAAGAATTATAAAGAAGGATAGGTTCTATATGACATAATATATAGAACCTATTTTTTTATTACCTTTTTAAATGAGTAGATTGCTTGCTGTCTTTCATAAGTAAGTAAATCGTACTCGGTAAAATGGCAAGCGTCATTCCTAAAATAATTGCGATTATAGCATAACCTCTATACGGAACAGGAACGATAAATGGAAGCCCGGCTAGGAAAATACCTGCTATTATCATTGAAATACTACAAATATTTGAAGCTCTTTTTTCAAGGTGTTTATCATTCCATTCCAATGAAACCGTTGATTTACTCGTATCAATTTTGGAACTGAAATAGCCTATTACTATAAATAAAAGCCCTAATGCTAAAAATATTAAATGATCAAGAGGAAGAGTGAAGCCAAGAGCGATGAGAGCAATGACAATATCAACAAAAAATAAAAATAGTAAAATTGTGTTGCCAATCCAAAGGAGAAATTTCTGGTTACTCGCTGCTTTAGATAAAGCTAAAAATAAAAAGAATAAGAAGGTACATATAATTATATTTACGATAACAAAAGTGCTTTTATCCATTGTTGATGTAGGCGTTCCATTGAAGTCCCATTTCGTAACAATACGTAATGGTAAGAAGAAATAGAGAATAATATTTGTTGTAATAATAGTGAGAAATAAAGTAATACTAAATCGATTATTCATTGAATCACCAGCTTTCCACATGAATAATTGGTATCTTATAACAAAATTATACAATATAATAAACGATATTTGTTTTGATTTTTCTGAAAAAATATTATAATTATATATGAAATAAAGAGGAGTGTAGGAGGAAATTATGCAAAACGTAAGAGTAAAAGGGGATAAAGTTACAATTCGTGCAATTGAAGAATCAGATATAAAAAGATTATGGGATCTCGTATTTAAAGAAGAAAATCCAGAATGGAAAAAATGGGATGCACCGTATTTTCCGTTTTCAATGCAAGAATACTCGTCTTATAAAGAGAAGATGAAAACTCGTTTAAAAGAAGAACCACTATCAAATTTAATTATAGAAAATAACGGTCAAATTATAGGGACAATCGGGTTTTATTGGGAATATAAACCGACGCGTTGGTTAGAGATGGGGCTTGTTATTTATAATCCAAATTACTGGAATGGTGGTTATGGTACAGAGGCGTTAACGTTATATCGAGATTTACTATTTGAAAAGATGGAGATTGGCAGAGTAGGAATCACGACTTGGTCTGGCAATGAACGAATGATGAAAGTAGCGGAGAAAATAGGAATGAGCTTAGAAGGTAGAATGCGAAAATGTCGTTATTATAACGGGACGTACTATGATTCTATTCGAATGGGAATGATTCGTGAAGAATGGGAAGCGTTATATGTAACGAAGGGGTGAGGAAGTATGTACGCTATTATTGCTACATTTGATCGTGTGTTTACTAATAAAATTATAGAATTGCAAAATGAAATAACAAATATCGTTGGCACAAATCAATTAGCAGGAGTAGAACCTCATATTACATTAGCTGATTACAATGAGGTAGATGTTAACTTATATACTAAGAAACTAGAGGAGTTTGTAGCTGTTCAAGAAAATATGGCTGCAATAAATTTTCCTTCTGTTGGAGTTTTTCCTACTAATGGAACGATCTTTTTAGCACCGACCATTACAGATGAATTGTTAAAACTTCATCATTCTTATCATGATAATTTTAAAACTTTTCATGATAATTTAAATTCATATTATGTGGCAGGAAAATGGGTTCCGCATTGTACGATTGCAAATAAGTTACATGCAAATCAGTTTTTAATTGCAATGGAATATATTTATGAAAAATTTGATTATGCAACAGCTTCAATTGAGAAATTAAAATTAATTAAGGTGAATTATGAAAAAGGTTTTGCCATTTCTTCTAGTATATTAGCAGAATATAATTTTAAGAGAATGGAGACAACGAGATGACATATGTAATTAGAGAAATGAAGCAAGAAGATATCCATGCGGTACAATCAGTAGCGAAAGTTGCTTGGCATGATACATACGAAAGTATTATTCCGAGAGAGATTCAAGACAGATTTTTAGACGAGGCCTATTCTGATGAAAAAATGAAATATCGTCTTGAAAATACACATTTATTCGTTGCAGAAGAAGAGGGAGAAGTAATTGGCTTTGCGAATTTTTCACCTGTTAGATTGCAAAACGAAGCAGAATTAGGAGCGATTTATTTGTTACCAGATCAGCAAGGGAAAGGGGTAGGAAGTGCTTTATTACAAAAAGGGTTAACGGAATTAAAAGGAATTCGGAAACTATACATTCATGTAGAAGCAGCGAATGAAAAAGGAAAACGTTTTTATGAAGCGAAAGGTTTTGCACAATTAGAGGAATTTGAAGAAGATTTTGAAGGACATATGATGCAGACAGTAAGGATGGTTTTATACGTATAGGGAGGATTAGTAATGAAAATTTTTGATTTTAGTGAAAAAGTGGGAAAGAAAATCTCAGCATTTCAATCTAATTTCATAATGTCAAAAATATTAAACTATAAAGGAAATGTACATATCGGTGCTATGCATTTACGAGAGAATGGAATAATTGGATATCATGAAGCGGTTGTATCACAGCTGCTTCTTATTGTGGACGGAGAAGGATATGTATGCGGAGCAGATAAAGAAAAAGTGAAGGTGGAAGCGGGACAAGCTGTGTTTTGGGAGAAGGACGAATCTCATGAAACGAGTACGGAAAAGGGATTGATGGCAATTGTAATTGAGTCGGAGGAACTTGAACGAGCAATATTAATGCCTATTAAAGATGAGAGTTGTGAAAAATGATAGAAAAGGCGAATCGAGAAGAAACGAATGAAATCTTACAGTATGCAGCTCAATCACTTTTTGAAGGCACGAGGGGAAATTGTCAGTTAAGTATAGAGAAAGCGATTGAAATCACAAGGTCGATTGTAGAAAAGGGAGCATATTATTTAGTCGTTAAAGAAGAAAACAATGTAATGGGATGGATATTAATAGGGGAAAATACGGACTATTTTTCTCATGAAAAACTAGGGTTTATATACGAATTGTATGTTTTTCCAGAGTACCGCGGAAAAGGGTTGTCAAGAAAGTTAATGTGGGCTGGTATTAAGGAATTACAAAAGAATTATTCAGAAATTCGTTTGAATGTATTTGCTGGGAATTTTGCGAAAGAGATGTACGAAGAGTTTGGTTTTGTTGAAAGACAGGTAATTATGACTTTGAAGTGAGAAAAATAAAAAGAGAAAGAGAATATGTTGCGTATTTGTAAATGGTGTATCCGGCATTACAAATAGAATCAACTTACATAAATGAGATAGGACAAAATAATGATTTAGTGAACACTTTATTGCTGAAATTAAAAATGGATAAGTCCTTAAAGATATATAAAATAAAAGGTTTTCTTTAAATTTATAGAGTATGCTTAAAAATAAATAAATTAGTATTATATAATATAATGTTATTATAGTAAAAGATAAAATTTGGAAAAATATCATTTTTTTGTTTAGAAATTTTTAAATTATTGATATAATCAATTTGTAGAATTGATTTTTGGTTAATTTTACTATTTTTAAATTTTAAGGGGGATTTATTCATGGCAGGACAAATTCGCATGTCACCAGAGGAGCTTAAATCGAAAGCGACTCGATATGGACAAGGTGCAAATCAAATTGAGGACATTTTACGTCAACTACAAAACTTACAAAATGAATTAAGAGGAGAATGGGAAGGTCGTGCTTTCGAAGGTTTTGATCAACAGTTCAATCAATTAAAGCCAAAAGTACAAAACTTCGCAGAGTTATTACAAGAAATTAATATGCAGCTTAATAAAACTGCAGAAGCTGTTGCAAGACATGACGAAGATCTTTCTCGTAATTTCGGTCTACAATAAGACAGATAAAAAGAACTATATAATTTAGCCATGCAACCATACGTTGTATGGCTAAATTACTTTAAAACTAGAGTAAGATACGAAGTCTTTAACTTAATAGACTCGCAGTCGCAGGAGTGATAAGTAGTGAAAAAGTTCAAGTGGAGCATCTTGTTGTTTATTATTTTAGCTCTTGTGTTATCAACAGGGGTCTCCTATTTAGCGTTAAATCAAAATGTTAAGAAAGCAAATGAGAATACTACGCAAAAAATGACAGTTGCATTGGTAAATGAAGATCAAGGTACTGTATTTGAAGGTAATAAAATAGCGTTTGGAGATCAATTTGTTAAAAATGTAAATAAAAATACGAAACAAGAATGGTACGTAGTAAGTCGTGGTGTAGCAGAAAGTGGTTTGAAAAATAATAATTACAATATGATGATTGTAATACCTAACGATTTTTCTAGAAAGGCTGTTGCAATTGATTCAGAACTTCCGGAGAAATTAACTTTAAATTACAAAGTAAATGCAACTGGGAATAAAGATTTGAAAGCTGAGGCAGAAAATACAGCTTCTGCTATTTTAGAAGATTTTAATAAGCAAATCATCGATGTTTATTTTGCAAGTGTTATCGGTAAGTTGCAAGGTGCACAAGATAATATAGGTAAAATAATTGAAAAAGGGACCAATCAAACGACTATGTATAAAAAAGATGTACATAGCCCGTTGGCAAATTACACAAACCAATTTAAAACGGTACAAGATTACACTGGTATTTCTGTTAATAGTTTTAAAGGATTCCAAGATGTTTTAAAAGGGTTTGGACAAGCTTTAGATGAAGGGAATAAATCTAATAATACGTATTTAGAAGGATTTAATAACTTTCAAAAAATACAAACGGATAATAATCTGTTAGCGAATAATTTTACAAATCAATTTAATCAGTATATGAGTGATATGAATTCAGGCGATGTTTTAAAACAGTTAAGTGCATTAGAATCTGCGAATAAAATTATCGCAAATCAGTTTACGCTTTCAGAGAAAGATCCTAATATTTTAGCTGATGCTTCAACAATTCAAAAGTATTTAACAGATGTAAAAAAACAAGTGTCAGAATATGATACAGAACTTGCAGGAAAGTTAGAAAGTGATATTCAAGAGACGGTAATTAAAAAGTTAAAGCAATCTATGTCGAATGATGGAAAGCAAGAAATCTTTATAAATACATTAATGAAGCAACCAGATGTTCGAATAAAGAAACAAATCGAAAATTTAATTGCGAAATTACCTAGTTTAAACATGGAAGAAATCGGTCAAAGTGATTTGCCAGATACAACGAAATTACAACTGCAAAATGTAATTCAATTTACAAAAAAATATAATAAAGAAAATAATTTTTATTATGATCCTGTAAATAAAATATCTTTAGGAAGCGCTATTAAAGAAGTAAAGGATAAACTTTATACAGAGGGAATTACATTTAGTGATATTGCGAAAGTAATTAAAATGGAATCTTCACAAACTTTGAAGATAAATATTCCAGAAGAATTTAAACTAGATGGAAGTACAGAAGCGTTACATATTGATGGTGTGGATCGTACAAGTGACTTTCTTCAAAGCGAAGCAGGAGAAATTACAATAGCTCCTCGTAATGAAGGGGATATAAAGATTAGCTTGCATGTAAAGTTAAAAGATCCAAACATCAATATAGATGTTTTCTCTCCTGTAACGTGGCAGTGGGAATTGAGCGGGACTCATAAAAAAGAAACTAGTTCTGAAAAAGAAGAACCTAATAAAGAGGATAAAGGAACACAAACGGAAAATAGCAAGGTGGAAAATGTGGTTCATAAATCACAGTATGGCATAATGCCGTTAGTACACAGTGCTAAAAACCCTATTATTAAAAAAATGGAAAACACAACAGGGAAAGATAACGGAACCGGAGGAAGCCCAGGAGGCGGAACGGGAA
>NZ_QORZ01000027.1:0-15840 GCF_008368785.1 Bacillus sp. AY3-1
TGAAAGAATATAAAAAACTTATTGACTTTAAAAGTTAAATAAGTTATGATGATTCTTGTCTTAAATAAATACAGTCTGGTAATGATGGCAGAGAGGCCACACCCGTTCCCATACCGAACACGGAAGTTAAGCTCTCTAGCGCCGATGGTAGTTGGGACCTTGTCCCTGTGAGAGTAGGACGTTGCCAGGCTATTTATATCATCGCGGGGTGGAGCAGCACGGTAGCTCGTCGGGCTCATAACCCGAAGGTCGCAGGTTCAAATCCTGTCCCCGCAACCAAATGGTCCCGTGGTGTAGTGGTTAACATGCCTGCCTGTCACGCAGGAGATCGCCGGTTCGACCCCGGTCGGGACCGCCATTTTATATAAAGAAAAGAACGAAACATGTTGTTTCGTATTTTTTTATTTGTTTTAACAAAAAACTAATAAAGACAGTCAAACTATCCTTAGGAAAACTCCTAAGGACTTTTTTATATATTCAAAACCTGTATAATAAAGAGCAGAGAACATTGTGAGTAAAGTAGGTGAAGTCTGTGAGTAAATATGAAATAACAACAAACTCTTCTGAGGAAACACAAAGATTATCAGAAAAACTAGGTGGACTTGTTGGGGCACAAGATGTAATTATTTTAGAAGGAGATCTAGGGGCTGGTAAGACAACTTTTACAAAAGGACTAGCAAAGGGTCTTGGAGTGAAAAGAGTTGTAAATAGTCCTACCTTTAATATTATTAAAGAATATAAAGGGAGATTGCCGCTATACCATATGGACGTGTATCGCTTAGCAGAAAGTGAAGAGGACTTAGGTTTTGATGAGTATTTCTACGGTGAAGGAATTACCGTAGTAGAATGGGCTCATTTAATAGAAGCATTTTTACCAAATGAGAAGTTACAAATTAGTTTATTCCATGCTGGAGATGATACAAGGAAAATTGTACTCGAGCCAATTGGAGATCGATATATTAGATTATGTGAGGAGCTATTACAAGATGAAAGTACTAGCAATTGACACTTCAAATTACGTAATGGGTGTATCCCTTATTGAGGAAGGAAACGTAATTGGGGAAATCATTACAAACTTAACAAAGAACCATTCTGTACGTCTTATGCCAGCTGTAGAGAAATTATTAAAAGAATGTGGTGTAAAACCGAAAGAATTAACTAAAATCGTTGTAGCTGCTGGACCTGGATCATATACAGGTGTTCGCATAGGTGTGACAGCTGCAAAAACATTAGCTTGGTCACTTCAAATACCAATTGTAGGTGTATCAAGTTTAGAAGTAGTGGCTGCAAACGGTGCTAATTTTGATGGATTAATCTGTCCTTTATTTGATGGAAGACGCGGACAAATTTATACTGGGTTATATACATATGAAGGAGAGCATTTAACTTCTATAGAAGAAGACCGAATCATCCTTATTGTAGACTGGTTGCAAATGTTAAAAGATACAGGAAAGCCTGTTTTATTTATTGGTAACGATGTTAAACTGCACAAAGAGACGATTATCGAACATTTAGGCGGCCAAGCTGTATTTGCTCCCTTCACTAAAAATAACCCAAGACCAAGTGAGTTAGCTTTCTTAGGGTTACAAAAAGAAGAACAAGATGTACATTCATTTGTTCCTAGTTATCTTCGTTTAGCTGAAGCTGAAACAAAGTGGTTAGAAAGTCAAAACAAGTAGGAGCTTGCAGAAGATGGATATGATATTTAGAAAGATGGAACTCGATGATATCGCTCAAATTGTAGCTATTGAAGAAGCGTCTTTTTCAACTCCTTGGACTGCAGATGCCTTTCACCGTGAGTTAACGACGAATGAACATGCACATTATGTTGTGCTAGAAAAAGATGGTCGTGTAATTGGGTATTGTGGATTGTGGATAATTATTGATGAATCACATATAACAAATGTAGCTATTTTGCCAGAATACAGAGGTCAAAAGCTAGGGGATGCTTTATTGAAAGAAGTTATTTCCGAAGCGAAAGATTTAGGGGTAAAAACAATGACACTTGAAGTACGTGTATCAAATGAAGTAGCAAAACAGTTATACAGAAAATACGGATTTCAAAATGGTGGAATTCGTAAACGATACTATGCAGACAATCAGGAAGATGGTCTCGTAATGTGGGTGAATATATAATGGAAAAAAATACGATTATACTTGGTATTGAAACAAGTTGTGATGAAACAGCAGTAGCAGTTGTTAAAAATGGAACGGAAATTATTGCGAATGTCGTTGCATCACAAATTGAAAGTCATAAACGTTTTGGTGGAGTTGTACCAGAGATTGCATCCCGTCATCATGTAGAAGAAATTACAGTTGTGTTAGAAGAAGCTTTAAAAGAAGCAAATATTACATTTGATGATATTGATGCAATTGCTGTAACAGAAGGACCTGGGTTAGTAGGAGCGCTTTTAATAGGGGTAAATGCAGCGAAAGCAGTGGCTTTTGCACATGATATTCCTCTAGTGGGTGTTCATCATATCGCTGGGCACATTTATGCGAACCGTTTAGTAAAAGAAGTTCAATTCCCACTAATATCACTTGTTGTATCTGGTGGACATACGGAGCTTGTTTATATGAAAGAACATGGTTCATTCGAAGTGATTGGTGAAACAAGAGATGATGCAGCTGGAGAGGCATATGATAAAGTAGCTCGAACGTTATCCATGCCATATCCAGGTGGTCCTCACATTGATCGCCTTGCACATGAAGGAGAACCGACAATCGATTTGCCTCGTGCATGGCTAGAACCTGATTCGTATGATTTCAGTTTCAGTGGATTGAAATCAGCAGTTATCAACACTGTGCATAACGCGAAACAACGCGGGATAGAAATTGCACCGGAAGATTTAGCAGCAAGTTTCCAAGCGAGTGTAATAGATGTGCTTGTAACGAAAGCATCTCGTGCAGCAGAAGCGTATAACGTAAAGCAACTGCTTCTTGCTGGTGGAGTAGCTGCGAATAAAGGACTTCGCGCACGTTTGGAAGCGGAATTTGCGACAAAAGAAAATATCGAGCTAATTATTCCTCCACTATCTTTATGTACCGATAATGCAGCGATGATTGCAGCCGCAGGTACAATTGCATATGAACAAGGAAAACGTGCTACATTAGCTTTAAATGCAAATCCAGGATTAGATATTGAAGAATAGTTATGCACAAAATTAACCACAGCTTGTGGATAAAACCCGTATTATCTGTTGATAATGTGGGTTTTATTGTGTATATAAAATGTGGATAATTTTTTTGTGAATTGTGGATAATGTGGAAAAGTTATTTTGGGGTTTATTTTATAAAGGTGGATATGTGTATAAACCTGTGGATAAAGTAGATGAAGTCTGACCTTTGAATGTATTCTTTTTTGGGAAATAAATCGCAAGAAGATATCTCTAAAAAACATTTTGGAATGTGCCCTTATTATAGGGGCGAACTAACATTGTCAAACTTTGTAGGTAAATCGGTATGTCGTGTCGAATCGTTTATACCCCAGCTAGAAGATAAAAAGGATGTCGCATAGTCAAAAATCCCGACTTATGAGACATCCTTCTTATTCATACTCTTATAAATGTAATTCTTCCCATTCTGCCATACAAGCATCAAGTTGCTCTTGTAGTGTTTGCTTTTTCGTTGTAATTTCACTAGCCTTTTCATAATCTGCGTATATTTCTGGTAAGCAAAGTTGATCTTCTAACGTAGCAATTTCTTCTTCAAATTCTACAATATTTTGTTCTAGTTCCTCAATTTTTCGAGTGCGTTGACGTTCTAATTGTTTACGCTCTTTTTCTTCGAGATAATTTAATTTCTCTTGAGCTACAGTTTTTTGAACAGGTGCTTGGTTTTCTTGCTGTTCTTGTTGTTCAAATGCTGCACGTTCAATCATTTCATTTTTCTTCTCCACATAGTAATCGTAATCGCCTAAATACTCTTGTGCACCTTCTGTTGACAACTCAACAACGGTCGTCGTTACACGATTAATAAAGTAGCGGTCATGTGAAACAAATAGAAGGGTGCCTGGATAATCAATTAAAGCATTCTCCAAAATTTCTTTACTATTTAAATCAAGATGGTTCGTAGGTTCATCGAGAATTAATAAATTCGATTTTTGCATCATAAGTTTTGCAAGAGCTAATCGAGCTTTTTGTCCACCACTAAGAGAAGATACTGGTTTTAGTACATCATCCCCTGTGAATAAGAAGTTACCTAATATCGTGCGAATTTCTTTTTCGGGCTGCAATGGATATTCATCCCATAACTCATTTAAAACTCGCTTAGAAGATGTTAAGTTTGCTTGTTCTTGATCATAATAACCAACAGATACATTGGATCCGAAAGAAACATCACCATTTAATAGTGGTAACTTATTCACAAGTGATTTTAATAATGTGGATTTCCCAATTCCGTTTGGACCAACTAAAGCAACGCTATCCCCGCGAGTTAAGCGCATAGTTACATGTTCAATAATCGGATCATCATCATAGCCGATAGTTGCATCCTTTACTTGTAAAACATCATTTCCACTTTGTTTTTCGATATCGAAGTGGAAGGATGCTGACTTAGAATCACCTAATGGTCTAGTCAATAATTCCATTCTATCTAATTGTTTACGACGGCTTTGAGCACGTTTTGTAGTAGATGCGCGCGCTATATTTTTTTGAACGAAATCCTCAAGCTTAGCGATTTCATCTTGTTGTTTTTCATAACGTTTCATGTCTTGCTCGTATAATGCTGATTTTAAGTCTAAATATTTACTGTAGTTACCAACAAATCGTCTGCTTTCTTTATTCGAAATTTCATATACTTGTGTAACGAGTTTATCCAAGAAATAACGGTCATGGGAAACGATTAGTATTGCGCCAGGATAGCCTTGTAAATATTGTTCAAGCCATGTTAATGTTTCGATGTCTAAATGGTTTGTAGGCTCGTCCAAAATAAGTAGGTCTGGTTTCGTTAATAATAATTTACCGAGAGCTAATCGTGTTTTTTGTCCACCGCTTAATGTAGAAATCGTCGTCTGGTGCGTTTCAACTGGGAAGCCAAGACCACTTAAAATCGAGCGAATATCTGCTTCATATTGATATCCACCTTGATCTTTATAATCTAATTGCAATTGGTCATAATCAGCTAATAACCTTTCATATGTAGCCTCGTTTGAAAAGTTTTCTTCTTTTCCCATCTCTTGCTCTAGCCTTCGAAGTTTTGTCTCCATTTGCTGCAAGTGTGTAAAGACGGTTAACATTTCATCCCAAATTGTTAAAGACGTTTCTAACCCGGTATTTTGAGCTAAATATCCGATTGAGACATCTTTTGGTTTTATAATTTCGCCACCATCATGGGATAGCTCACCAGCTATTATTTTTAATAATGTAGATTTTCCGGCCCCATTTCGTCCGACTAATGCGATACGATCTTTCGTTTGAACTTCCAATTTTATGTTTGCAAGAATCGTTTCTGCACCGTATAATTTCGTAAGCGCGTTTACTTGTAATAAAATCAATGTTTTCACCTCAAATAATTTCTTAACTTTGCCATGTTTATATTTCTCAATCATACTAAAAATAGTGTATAGTTTAAAATAAAGAGAGAATACTTCTTCTCTTTATTATACAGGGAAATTCATGAGTGCTAAACTTCTGTATTTGATTCAAGTATATGAATAAAGATAGGAAGAGAGGAGAGGTTATATGGAGCAGCAAAAAATTCCACAGGCCACTGCCAAACGATTGCCTCTATACTATCGATTTATCCAAAACTTATCTCTTTCTGGTAAGCAACGTGTTTCATCAGCCGAATTGAGCGAAGCGGTAAAAGTTGATTCCGCAACGATTCGAAGAGATTTTTCATATTTTGGAGCGTTAGGGAAAAAAGGTTATGGATATAACGTAAATTATTTATTATCATTTTTCCGTGAAACACTCGACCAAGATGATATAACACGTGTAGCACTTATTGGAGTAGGTAATTTAGGGACCGCTTTCTTACATTATAATTTCACGAAAAACAATAATACAAAAATTGAAATGGCGTTTGATGTTAGTGAAGAGAAAGTCGGGACAGAAATCGGGGGCATTCCTGTATATCATTTAGATGAATTAGAAGAACGTTTATCAACTGATATACAAGTGGCAATATTAACAGTACCCGCTACAGTAGCACAATCTGTAGCAGATAGATTGGCAGAAACGAACGTGCATGGTATTTTAAATTTCACACCAGCGCGCTTAAATGTGTCAGATAATATAAGAATTCACCATATTGATTTAGCGGTAGAGTTACAAACACTTGTTTACTTTTTAAAGAATTATCCACAATAAAACGCAGAGGAAGCGACCTCTGCGTTTTATTATTGTTTTTTCTTTGTGAATTTAACTAAGATAAGGCGAAGTGCCAAATTAAAATCAATTGTTGCCATAACTGCAAATAGTATTGTCCACATATTCCAGATTGTATCTGTTACGTTCGTAATGGCGAAGCGTGTAAAGATACATCCTAGAAGGAAGTACAATGCAGCCATGAACAATGGTGAGTTCCTCATACTAAAAATCCTCCGATAAAGCCTTGCATTTTTTCAGCTTCTTTAATCATTTCTTGAATTTGTTCATTGCTCATTAAAACTTGAGCAACTGCAACTAATGTATTCATTGCAACATGAGCTGCGATAGGGACGATAATACGCTTTGTTTTTACATATAAAAAGGCGAATACGAGTCCCATAGAAGTGTATACCAATAAGTGAGTGAAATCAAAATGAATTGCTGCGAATACAAGAGAACTAATGATAGCAGCAATAAAGAAGTTAAACTTCTTATAAAGTGTACCAAATAAAATTTTTCTAAATACGATTTCTTCCAAAATAGGTCCTATTATAGAGATAACGATAAGGAACCAAGGTGTCGTTCTTGCGATATCCATAAGTCTTGCTGTATTTTCTGATCCAGGTTTAATTCCTAATAAACGCATTTCTATCATACCGGCAATACTTTGTGAGAAAAATGCTAAGAAGAACCCGATAAAAATCCAACCAATCGTAGCTGGAACAGTAGAGCGCATTGTATCTAAACGTCTGTCACGAATATCTGTTCTAAGTAACCAAAGTACGATACATAATGCAATAAAGAAGCTAATGATTGCCCAGTGGCCAGTTATGAGTTGAAATTTCTCTTCTCTAGTAAATCCCCTGTTATCATAAAGTCCAGTTTTCAGAAGAAGTGGTAATCCAGCAATGGATGATAACTGCATTAAAATGTATGTAACGATAACCCACCAATATTGTTTTTTCAAATGGTTTAACCATCCTTTCTAACTCTAGTGTATGAGATAAGGTAGGATAACATGTAAGTATGCTACCTACGATATAAACCCCACTTAAATTATGTTTTTTTCGTAAATCCTTATTTGAAATTATAATAGAAGACAGGAGAAAGTTGTGTGTATAGCGAAAACAACTTAGGGTGTCCTTTCATATTGTAACATACGAGTAGTGGAAACAACGATTCATATAGTAAAGGTAGAAGAAGAGGGACTCTATATAGAAAAGTGTATAGCTTAATTTGCGAAAAAATTATGATTTTTTTACTTGCAAAAGAAATTGAGATTATTTATTATTATAAGTGTGTTAGCACTCGGGTGACTTGAGTGCTAATAAATAAAATTTACATAACAAAATGAGGAGGTTATTGTTCATGCTAAAGCCATTAGGTGATCGCGTTGTAATTGAGCTTGTTCAAGCAGAAGAAAAAACAGCAAGTGGTATTGTATTACCAGACACTGCAAAAGAAAAACCACAAGAGGGTAAAGTTATTGCAGTAGGTACTGGTCGAGTGCTTGAAAATGGTGAGCGTGTTGCATTAGAGGTAGCAGCAGGTGATCTTATCATCTTCTCAAAATATGCAGGTACTGAAGTAAAATACGAAGGTGCTGACTACTTGATTTTACGTGAAAGTGACATTTTAGCAGTTATCGGTTAATTATATAAATCTTAAAAAATTCAAGGGGGTCAATTATTATGGCAAAAGATATTAAATTTAGTGAAGAAGCACGTCGTTCGATGCTTCGCGGTGTCGACACTCTTGCAAACGCAGTAAAAGTAACGCTTGGACCAAAAGGTCGTAACGTTGTACTTGAGAAAAAATTCGGTTCACCACTTATTACAAATGACGGTGTAACAATCGCAAAAGAAATCGAATTAGAAGATGCATTCGAAAATATGGGTGCAAAATTAGTAGCAGAGGTTGCTAGCAAAACAAATGATGTAGCCGGTGACGGAACAACAACTGCAACTGTATTAGCACAAGCTATGATTCGTGAAGGTCTTAAAAACGTAACAGCTGGTGCGAACCCAATGGGTCTTCGTAAAGGTATCGAAAAAGCTGTTACTGCTGCAATTGCAGAATTAAAAGAGATTTCTAAACCAATCGAAGGTAAATCTTCTATCGCACAAGTAGCTGCTATTTCTGCAGCTGACGAAGAAGTAGGTCAATTAATCGCTGAAGCAATGGAGCGCGTTGGTAACGACGGCGTTATTACTTTAGAAGAATCTAAAGGATTTACAACAGAATTAGACGTAGTAGAAGGTATGCAATTTGATCGTGGATATGCATCTCCTTACATGATTACTGATTCTGACAAAATGGAAGCAGTTCTTGATAACCCATACATCTTAATTACTGATAAGAAGATTTCTAACATCCAAGAAATCTTACCAGTATTAGAGCAAGTGGTACAACAAGGTAAACCACTTCTTATCATCGCTGAAGACGTAGAAGGCGAAGCTTTAGCTACATTAGTAGTGAACAAACTTCGTGGTACATTCAATGTAGTAGCTGTTAAAGCTCCTGGATTTGGTGACCGTCGTAAAGCAATGCTAGAAGATATCGCAATCTTAACTGGTGGCGAAGTAATCACTGAAGAATTAGGTCGTGATTTAAAATCTGCTACAATTGAATCTTTAGGACGCGCTGGTAAGGTTGTTGTAACGAAAGAAAACACAACTGTAGTTGAAGGTATCGGAAATTCACAACAAATCGAAGCTCGCATCGGTCAAATCCGCGCGCAATTAGAAGAAACTACTTCTGAATTCGATCGTGAAAAATTACAAGAGCGTCTTGCAAAACTTGCAGGTGGCGTAGCAGTAATTAAAGTAGGTGCAGCAACTGAAACTGAGTTAAAAGAGCGCAAACTTCGCATTGAAGATGCACTTAACTCAACTCGTGCAGCAGTAGAAGAAGGTATCGTTGCAGGTGGTGGTACTTCACTTATGAACGTATACACGAAAGTAGCTTCTATCGTAGCTGAAGGCGACGAAGCAACAGGTATCAACATCGTACTTCGTGCACTAGAAGAGCCAGTTCGTCAAATCGCAATCAACGCTGGTCTAGAAGGATCTGTAGTTGTAGAGCGTCTAAAAGGCGAAAAAGTAGGCGTTGGTTTCAACGCAGCTACTGGCGAGTGGGTTAACATGCTTGAAACTGGTATCGTAGATCCAGCTAAAGTAACTCGCTCTGCACTTCAAAATGCAGCATCTGTTGCAGCTATGTTCTTAACAACTGAAGCTGTAGTAGCTGACAAGCCAGAACCAAATGCACCAGCAATGCCTGACATGGGCGGCATGGGCATGGGCGGTATGGGCGGAATGATGTAATTCCGTTTGCTCGAAAAACATCCATTTCTATATAGAAATGGATGTTTTTTTATGTTTTTTAGAAAAGGAAATGAATTTCTGTAGAATTTTGTCGCTTTCTCTCTTGACCATATTGATACTTCATTGTTAGAATCTAGGAAGATAATATAAAACGATCCTTCATATATCCTCAAAGATAAGGTTTGAGAGTCTCTACCGGGTTACCGTAAACAACCTGACTATGAAGGCAGTGTGTCTTATATTTATAAAGAGCGGAGACTATCTTTCTTTATAAAGCCAGACCCCTGCCTTTTCTTTGTTATGAGACTAGAGGCGGAGGACTGGCTTTTTTTATTATATTAGTAATGCTTTTTGCCAAATTGGTGAAAATATTTATATACGAGAACTAACGTTGGGGTGATTATTTTGAAGAAGCAGCATGATACAATTATCGTTTTAGATTTTGGGAGTCAGTACAATCAGTTAATAGCACGTCGAATTCGTGAGTTTGGTGTATACAGTGAACTTCATCCACATACAATTACTGCAGAAGAAATTAAAGCAATGAATCCAAAAGGGATTATCTTCTCTGGTGGGCCAAATAGTGTATACGGTGAAGGTGCATTACATTGTGATGAAAAAATCTTTGAACTAGGATTACCGATCTTCGGTATTTGTTACGGTATGCAGCTTATGACGCAACACTTCGGTGGTAAAGTAGAACGTGCAAACCACCGTGAGTACGGAAAAGCTGTTCTTAAAGTAGAGAACGAATCAAAATTATATGCGAACCTTCCAGAAGAGCAAGTTGTATGGATGAGCCATGGTGACTTAGTAACTGGTTTACCTGAAGGATTCGTAGTAGATGCAACAAGTGAGTCTTGTCCAATTGCTGGTATGAGCAATGAAGACAAAAACTTATACGGTGTACAATTCCACCCAGAAGTACGACATTCTGAGCACGGTAACGATTTAATTAAAAACTTCGTATTCGGCGCATGTGGTTGTTCTGAAGGATGGAACATGGAGAACTTTATCGAAGTAGAATTAGAGAAAATCCGTGAAACTGTTGGAGACAAAAAAGTACTATGCGCACTTAGCGGCGGTGTAGACTCTTCTGTTGTAGCAGTATTAATTCATAAGGCAATCGGTGACCAATTAACATGTATTTTCGTTGACCACGGTTTACTTCGTAAAGGTGAAGCAGAAGGCGTTATGAAAACATTCAGCGAAGGTTTCCACATGAACGTTATTAAAGTGGATGCACAAGAACGCTTCATGAACAAGTTAAAAGGTGTAGAAGATCCAGAACAAAAACGTAAAATCATCGGTAATGAATTCATTTACGTATTTGATGATGAAGCTTCTAAATTACAAGGAATGGACTTCCTAGCGCAAGGTACACTTTATACAGACATCGTTGAAAGTGGTACAGCAACTGCACAAACAATTAAATCTCACCATAACGTTGGTGGTCTTCCAGAAGACATGCAGTTCAAATTAATTGAGCCTTTAAACACGTTATTTAAAGATGAAGTACGTGTATTAGGATCAGAACTAGGAATTCCTGATGAAATCGTATGGCGTCAACCATTCCCAGGCCCTGGTCTTGGTATTCGTGTATTAGGTGAAATCACAGAAGAGAAATTAGAAATCGTTCGTGAATCTGATGCGATTTTACGTGAAGAAATTATTAAAGCGGGCTTAGACCGTGAAGTTTGGCAATACTTCACTGCGCTTCCTGGTATGCGTAGCGTAGGTGTTATGGGTGACGAGCGTACTTACGATTACACAGTAGGTATCCGCGCAGTAACATCTATCGACGGTATGACAGCTGACTGGGCACGTATCCCTTGGGACGTATTAGAGAAAATCTCTGTACGTATCGTAAACGAAGTAAAACACGTTAACCGTATCGTGTATGATATAACAAGTAAGCCACCAGCAACTATTGAGTGGGAATAGTATTATAAAAAAAGATCCATCTATTGCTCATGCATAGATGGATCTTTTGTGTTTTGCTCTTAATACGAACGAAAATACAAAAGTTTATAAAAATGTTCGTTTTTAAATTGACAAAACTACTTCATCGAGTTAATATGAGTATGTAATTCAAACGAAAAGTGAATATTATGCCGTCGTATAATATCGGGGATATGGCCCGAAAGTTTCTACCTAGCTACCGTAAATGGCTTGACTACGAGGCGTTTAGATAAAGATGAGGGGAAACTTGTCTTTATTCATAGAACGCTTCCATGTATATGCAATGGAAGCCTTTTTTATTTTTAATAGATAAAAGAGGGCTAGGGAGATTACGGCGAGTAATCATATAACGGGGGAAACGTAAGATGAAACGCTATTTTCAGTTTGATGAACTCGGCACAAATTATAAAACAGAGTTCATAGCAGGTTTAACGACATTTTTATCTATGGCTTATGTACTATTTGTCAATCCTGCTACGCTGTCACTTGGAAATGTTAAAGAGTTACCGGCAGGTACAGGAATGGATCCAGGTGCAGTATTCGTTGCTACAGCATTAGCAGCAGCGATTGGTTCGTTAATTATGGGAATATTCGCGAAGTATCCGATTGCTTTGGCGCCCGGTATGGGAATTAACGCGTTCTTTGCCTATACGGCAGTGTTAACGATGGGTATTCCATGGCAGACAGCAATTGCTGGAACGTTAATGTCAGGTATTATCTTTATTATTCTTACAGCTTCAGGTATTCGTGAAAAAATTATTAATGCAATTCCATCAGAGTTAAAGTTTGCAGTAGCGGCAGGTATCGGATTGTTCATTGCTTTCCTTGGATTCCAAAATGCCGGAATTATCGTGAAAAATGATGCTGTTCTTGTTGGATTGGGGGATTTAACAAAGGGCACAACGTTACTAGCAATCTTCGGGGTTGTTACGACAATCATCTTCATGATTAAGAAAGTTAATGGTGCGGTATTCTACGGTATGATTCTTACAGCAATCTTAGGTGTAGCGACAGGATTAATTGATACCCCAAAAGCTGTAGTGGGAGCAATACCGAGTCTAGAACCAACGTTCGGTGCGGCGTTAACGCACTTCGGAGATATTTTCACTATTCAAATGGGGATTGTTATTATAACGTTCTTCTTTATCGATTTCTTTGATACAGCAGGTACACTTGTAGCGGTTGCGAATCAAGCAGGATTAATGAAGAACAATAAATTACCACGTGCAGGAAAAGCGTTATTCGCAGATGCGATTGCAACTGTAATCGGTGCGATCTTAGGTACATCAACAACAACGTCTTACATTGAGTCTTCTGCGGGGGTAGCAGCGGGTGGACGTTCTGGATTTACAGCAGTTGTAACAGCAGGGTTCTTCTTGCTGGCACTATTTTTCTCGCCATTATTAAGCGTTGTAACACCAGCTGTAACAGCGCCAGCGTTAATTATTGTAGGAATCTTAATGGTTTCTTCTTTAGGAGAAATTGATTGGAAGAAATTCGAGATTGCAGTACCAGCATTCTTTACAATCATTTCAATGCCACTTACGTATAGTATTGCGACAGGGATTGCGATTGGGTTTATCTTCTATCCAATTACAATGGTAGTAAGTGGTCGCCGTAAAGAGGTTCATCCAATTATGTATGTTATGGGAGTTTTATTCATACTATATTTCATCTACGTTCGTAAATAAAAGGGGTTTTTGAAAGGTCTAGACTTAAGGGGAGTCTAGACCTTTTTTGCGTCTTCAGAAAATCTTAAGGATTTCCGAGCGTTTTTCTTCAGAAGTTTTCCTATAATAGAAGTTAGGGATTAAAAAAGTGATGGGGGAGATATTGTGGCGCACGAAACAATACTTGTCGTAGATGATGAAAAAGAAATTAGGAATCTTATTACAATCTATTTAAAGAATGAAGGATATAAAGTGTTGCAAGCAGGAGACGGAGAAGACGGATTACGTTTACTAGAAGAAAATGAAGTACATCTAGTCGTATTAGATATTATGATGCCAAAGGTAGATGGTATTCATATGTGTATGAAAGTAAGAGAATCGAAAGAAATGCCAATTATTATGCTTTCTGCGAAAACGCAAGATATGGATAAAATTTTAGGATTAACAACAGGTGCAGATGATTACGTAACGAAACCATTTAATCCGTTAGAGTTAATCGCAAGAATTAAATCTCAGTTACGTCGTTATATGAAGATGAATGGTTTTGCTATTCAAAATGAGGACGAGTTAGAAATTGGAGAGATGAAAATAAACATCTCCACTCATACAGTCATTGTGGATGGAGAAGAAGTGAAACTGACCCCGAGGGAATTTTCGATTTTAGAATTACTAGTTCGTAATCCGGGGATGGTCTTTAGTGCGGAACAAATTTATGAAAAGGTTTGGAACGAAAGATCTTTCCAGTCTGATAACACGGTAATGGTGCATATTCGGAAAGTGCGTGAAAAGATTGAGGAGAATCCAAGGAAACCTAGATATATAAAAACAGTATGGGGAGTGGGGTATAAGATTGAAAAAGATATTTAATCCATTTACTTATGTAAGGAAAGCAAGACAATTAATTGAGAAATTAGTAAAGAGCGTACGAAAGAGTATAAGAATTCAATTGGTTACTACTTTTACTGTTTGTGCGTTATTAGGTCTCTTTGTATCAACGAAGATAGTAGCGCCTATTTTTGAGGATGCTAGTCGACATGCTGAGATTAATTATAGAGATGGTATGGAACAAATTAATCGTAAAGCGCAAAGTACTGCGGAAATGATGGTTGATGCAAATAAATTAGATGCTGTACAAAGTATGATAGAGCTAGAAAATGAAAATTTAGAGCAGAGGCAGGATGCTTTTAAAATATTAGTTACCGATGAAAGTGGTAAGGTTTTGTATAAAACGAAGCAGGCGCAAGAAGAACAAATTAATTTGCACAATACAATTCGTAATGCAACTTCATTTGCTATCAATTATTCGAATAATAATGATATTGAAAGATCTAGAAAAGAATTTATTACTTTCTCACCTATTACGATTGAAGGTAAGAATTTATATATGTTTGTGAGCGGAATTCCTCAAGGGGAAGTAGTATATTATAAAGTAGAAGGACCATTCCCATTTTTAATTGGTGTACTCGTATTTATTTTCTCTTTCTTCTATATAACAAAGAGAAAGATGAAGCAAATTGAAGCGATGGCACAAGGTGTAAAGGAAATAGAAAAAGGCAACTTAGCGTATCGTATTGAGAAGAAAGGTGAGGACGAGATTGCGTCTTTAACTGAGAATATTAATAATATGGCAGAAGAGCTTATGAATAATATAGAAAAGGAACGTAAATTAGAGAAGCAAAAGAATGAGCTTATTACGAATGTATCTCACGATTTGCGTACACCACTTACTTCTATTATGGGTTACTTGCGATTACTTCGAGATTCTAAATATGAAAATAAAGAACAACATGATGAGTATACGAGAATTGCTTTTGCGAAGTCGGAGCAGTTAAAGAATTTAATAGAAGATTTATTTGAGTATACGAAGTTAACAAATGAGCAAGTTGTATTAGAAAAACAAGAGGTTTGTATAAATGAGTTATTGGAGCAATTAATAGAAGAGTTAGTACCGCAGGCAGAAGAGCATGGACTTGCGTTTGTTAAGAAGTTTCCTGAGGAACGTGCCTATGCAGCGGTTGATTCGGAAAAGATGGTACGTGTATTTGATAATCTATTAATGAACGCGATTAAGTATAGTAAAGATGATGGGGAGATAAAAGTTTCTCTTCAAAGGCAGCGCCGGGATATACAAATTGTAATTGCGAATCATAGTGAAGAGTTTACGAGAGAAGAGTTAGCGAGTTTGTTTGAACGTTTTTATAAGAAGGATCAATCTAGAAGTAGAGTAACAGAAGGATCGGGACTTGGATTAGCGATTGCGAAAAGTATTGTTGAGCTGCAAGGTGGTAGTATTCGAGCAGAATATGAGGATGGTATTATTCAGTTTATCGTCTCGTTACCAATTATAGAAAAATAATAAATGAATAGAATGATATTTGATAAAAAGGCTTATTTTAAAAGAAATAAGCCTTTTTATATTTTTTTAGAAAAATATGTTGACGATTAGAGTATAGAGGTGTAATATAGGACAAGTCGCCGATGCAATAACGCAGAACGCGGCAAACGAAATGAAAAACTTAGTTGACATTGAAACATGAAGATGTTAACATAAGGGAGTCGCAAATGAGCGAC
>NZ_QORZ01000028.1:0-48278 GCF_008368785.1 Bacillus sp. AY3-1
CTTTTGACTTGTGTTTTTTTGTGTTTTCAAACAGTACGAAAAAAAGAAGTAATGGTAATACAAACACGTTGCCCAAGGGTTAATCATATTATATAAGAGGTGGATGTATATTTTTATGTAAATTGTTAAGGAATAGAAGTATAAAATATGTCCATTTAAATAGGGAGGGAAGGTTATGAAAGCACAAAATGAAGTTTGTATTGTTTGTGAGACAGAAAGAAAAGAAGGGATATATGTTTATAATAATTTAATATGTTATGAATGTGAAAAGGATATGGTGAATACGGAGACAAATGATCCGAAGTATATATATTATTTAAAACAGCTTCGGAAATTAGAAGTATCATATTTTTAAATAGGCATATGCCTATTATTTTTTTTGTTCTGTATAATAGAGGAAGAATGAAATAATAAGGAAGAGATATAGATGAATCAAAATCGCATACCTTTATATGAGGCATTAACAGAGTTTAAAGAAAGAGGGCCGTTATCCTTTCATGTTCCAGGTCATAAAAATGGTTTAAACTTCCCTCAGGAAGCTGTAGGGGAGTTTAAAAATATACTATCTATCGATGTAACTGAGTTGTCAGGGTTAGATGATTTACATAGTCCGTTTGAATGTATAGATGAGGCACAACAGTTATTAGCTGATGTATATGGAGTGAAAAAAAGTTATTTTTTAATTAATGGTTCAACAGTAGGGAACCTAGCAATGATTTTGTCTTGTTGTGGAGAACATGATATTGTTCTTGTACAAAGAAATTGTCATAAATCAATTATTAATGGTTTAAAATTAGCGGGCGCAAATCCAATTTTTTTAGATCCATGGATTGATGAAGCTTATAATGTACCAGTGGGAATTCATGATGAAATTATTAAGGAAGCAATTGAAAAATATCCAAATGCTAAAGCACTCATTTTAACGCATCCTAATTATTATGGTATGGGGATGGATCTAGAGGCAAGCATCGCTTATGCACATGCACATAAAATCCCTGTTTTAGTAGATGAAGCACATGGAGCCCATTTTTGTTTAGGGGGAGCATTTCCAAAGTCAGCATTAGCATATGGTGCAGATATTGTAGTTCATTCTGCACATAAAACATTACCCGCGATGACAATGGGGTCCTATTTACATATAAATAGTCGCTTAGTGAAAGAAGAAAAAGTTTCTACCTATTTAAGTATGCTACAATCTAGTAGTCCATCGTATCCAATTATGACTTCTCTTGATATTGCACGCTTTACAATAGCACGTATAAAAGAAAAGGGACATGATGAAATTGTCGAGTTTTTACGGGGATTTAAAGACGAATTGTGTTCTATTCCACAAATAGCTATTTTACAATATCCATTACAAGACGAGTTAAAGGTTACTGTACAGACACGTTGTCAGTTATCAGGATACGAATTACAGTCTGTATTTGAAAAGGTCGGTATATATACAGAAATGGCGGATCCATATAATGTCCTATTTATTTTGCCCTTGCAAGTAAATAAGGAGTATATGAAGGCTATAGAGATGATCCGAGAGGCATTGCGATATTATGAGGTGAAAGACAAGAAGGAATCTATTCGTTATACTTATAAAGGAGAATTTTCTCCTTTACCGTATACATATAAACAACTGGAAGGATATGAAACAAAAGTAGTATCTGTAGAAGAAGCAGTTGGGATGATAGCGGCAGAAATGGTAATTCCGTACCCACCTGGAATTCCATTGATTATGTATGGAGAAAGAGTTACTTCAGAACATAAAGAGCAAATTATGTATTTAGAGCAATCAGGCGCTCGTTTTCAAGGTAACACGAAATATATGAAAGTGTATGATATAGAAAGTAGGTTTTAGAATGAAGGGATTATTTGTAACAATTGAAGGTCCAGAAGGTTCGGGTAAAACAACGTTAATTAAAAGTTTATTGCCGTACTTTGAACAAAAAGAACAAAAGGTAATGGCGACGAGAGAACCAGGTGGCATTGCAATTTCAGAGGATATTAGAACAATTTTACATAAACAAGAATATACGATGATGGAAGCACGTACAGAGGCGCTTCTGTATGCTGCTGCACGTAGACAACATTTGGTGGAAAAGGTTATGCCGGCACTTAACGAGGACTACCTTGTATTATGTGATCGTTTTATAGATAGCTCTTTAGCGTATCAAGGATATGCAAGAGGGTTAGGTATGGATAAAGTATTTGAAATAAATCGTTTCGCAACAGAGGACTGTATGCCTAGTTTAACGATTTACCTAGACATTGAACCAGAGATTGGTTTAGCTCGCATTGAAAAAAATGCAGGACGTGAAGTAAATCGATTAGATATGGAAGATATCTCTTTCCATAAACGTGTCCGTGAAGGATATTTACAAGTTGTAGAACGTTTCTCAGATCGTATTGTATTGGTAAATGCTGATCAACCAATGGAAAAACTTATAGAAGAAGTTGTTCAGATTATAGAAGATAAATTGTTATAATAGAAGGAAAGAATGAAATAAGTGAGGTATGCATTATGACGAAGACGTGGGAGCAGCTTTCTGCTATACAACCCATCGGTGTAAAAATGTTGATGAATAGCATTGCAAAAGAGCGTATATCCCACGCTTACTTGTTAGAGGGAGGGAAAGGGACTGGAAAGTTTGCAACGGCAATTCAAATGGCAAAGAGTTTCCTCTGTTCTGGGCGGAATGGGGTAGAGCCTTGTCACGTATGTACAAATTGTAAGCGAATTGATTCAGGTAACCACCCTAACTTACATATTGTAAAACCAGACGGATTATCTATTAAGAAACAGCAAATTCATGATTTACAAGAAGAGTTTTCAAAAACAGGATTAGAAGCAAATAAAAAAGTATATATTATTGAGCACGCAGATCGTATGACAGCAAATGCAGCGAATACACTTTTAAAATTTTTAGAAGAACCAAGTAGTGATACAACAGCTATTTTACTTACTGAACAAAGTCATCAAATTTTAAATACGATTTTATCTCGCTGTCAAGTTGTTACATTTAGACCGTTACCTACGGAATCTTTAATTAGAAGATTACAGGATGAAGGTATTACGGCATCTTTATCGACACTTGCTGCGCAACTCACGAATAGTTTTGATGAAGCTTTAGCTTTATGTAGTGATGAATGGTTTGCACAAGCACGAGCTTTAGTGATAAAATTATGTGAAGCGCTCGAAAAGGATAAAGCCTCTATTTTTTTTGTACAAGAAAAATGGGGGAAACACTTTAGAGAGAAAGAACAATTACAGCAAGGTTTAGATATGTTGCTCCTTATTTATAAGGATTTATTATATGTTCAACTTGGAGAAGAAGATCGTCTTGTTTTTCATGAGCAGAAAGAGATGTTTGAATCTTTCTCCTATGCTCAGAAGCGCATTGTATCAGCTCTCTTTAATATATTAGAGGCAAAAAATAGAATCAACGCTAATGTAAATGCGCAGCTTGTGTTCGAACAGTTAGTGTTGCGGTTGCAGGAGGGATGACCGTTTTGTATGATGTAGTAGGTGTTCGCTTTAAGAAGGCCGGAAAGGTGTATTACTTCGATCCGAATCAGTTCGATATCTCTGAAAATGAGTTTGTAATTGTAGAAACAGTAAGAGGTATTGAGTACGGAAAAGTAGTTATTACCAAAAAGCAAGTTGATGAAAACGACGTTGTATTACCGCTAAAAAAGGTTATTCGTATTGCAAATGAAAATGATCGTACCATTGTTGAAGAGAACAAACATGCTGCAAAAGAAGCATATCAAGTTTGTCAGCAAAAGGTAGTAGAGCATAATCTTGATATGAAACTTGTAGATGTAGAGTATACGTTCGATCGCAATAAGATTATTTTCTACTTTACTGCGGATGGTCGGATTGATTTCCGCGAACTAGTGAAGGACTTAGCGGCAATTTTTAGGACAAGAATTGAACTAAGACAAATTGGTGTTCGTGATGAAGCGAAGATGCTTGGTGGTATTGGTCCGTGTGGTCGTATGCTTTGTTGTTCTACTTTTTTAGGAGATTTTGAACCTGTATCCATTAAGATGGCAAAGGATCAAAATTTATCATTAAATCCTGCAAAAATCTCTGGTTTATGTGGTCGCTTAATGTGTTGCTTAAAATATGAGAATGATGAATATGAGGCAGCAAAGGAACAACTTCCTGATTTAGATCAACGTATACAAACCCCGCATGGTACTGGCCGTGTTATCGGATTAAATATTTTAGAAAGATTAATTCAAGTGGAACTAGTAGACAAGGAACGGATAGTAGAATATACGTTAGATGAGTTAGTGAATAAAGGGGTCGTTTCGAGTCAAACCACAGATTAATGAGGTGGGTGCTTGTGGAGAAAAAAGATATTTTTGCATCGGTTTCTAGTATGGAAGAGCAAATTGGACATTTATACAAACAGTTGGGAGAATTAAAACAACATCTTGCAGAGTTGTTGGAAGAGAACCAACATATAAAAATGGAAAATGAAAATTTGCGACACCGCTTTGAAGAAGTGCAGATTAAGGAAAAACAAAAAACTCAAAAACGTAAAGAAGTGAAGCCGAAGACAACTGATATTGGCGAAGGCTATGATAATTTAGCAAGGCTATATCAAGAAGGTTTTCATATTTGTAATCTGCATTATGGAAGTGTACGTAAAGAGGGAGATTGTTTATTCTGCCTGTCATTTTTAAATAAAAAGTGAAATTACCTTTCCAATGATAATTGGAAAGGTAATTTTTTATACATGAGAGTAGAATGAAATATGTTTTTTTATTAGTAGAAGATGAAATAGGGTAGGTTAAGTGTAAGAAAAGGAGTAACATATGAATTTATATGAAGATGAACGTTTAGATTACTTATTAGCGCAAGATATGAAGATTGTACAAAGCCCATCAGTATTCAATTTCTCGTTAGATGCTGTTTTACTTGCAGACTTTGCTTGGGTGCCGATTCAAAAAGGTAATGTACTTGATCTGTGTACAGGTAACGCAGTTGTCCCCCTTTTATTAAGTACAAGAACAAAGGGAAACATTACAGGTGTAGAAATTCAAGAACGTTTATATGATATGGGAATCAGAAGCGTTCAATACAATAAGTTAGAAGAAAGAATTCACTTAATACATGGGGATTTGAAAGATATGCCGGAGAAACTTGGACGTCATCAATATGATGTAGTTACATGTAATCCCCCTTATTTTCAAACACCTGCAACTTCTGAGAAAAATATGAATGAACATTTAGCGATAGCTCGTCATGAAATTATGTGTACATTAGAGGATGTTGTATCTGCAAGTAGTCAGTTAGTAAAGCAAGGTGGGAAAGTAGCATTTGTACATCGTCCAGGTCGTTTGCTAGATATTGTTACATTAATGCGTAAATACAAAATTGAACCAAAGCGTGTACGATTTGTTTATCCTAAGGCAGGGAAAGAAGCGAATACATTGTTAATTGAAGGAATTAAGGATGGAAACGCAGATTTGAAAATATTGCCCCCTCTTTTTGTATATGAAGCAAATAATGAATATACAAAGGAGATTCGTTCAATTTTATATGGAGAAGAATAAGCATTGTTTTTATGTAGTAGAGTGCTCTGACGGAAGTTATTATGCTGGATATACAAATCATATAGAGAAGCGGATTCAGACCCATAATAGTGGAAAAGGGGCTAGGTATACGCGTGCTAGACTTCCTGTTGTTTTAAAATACATAGAATTTCATGAAGATAAGCGTACAGCTATGCAAGCAGAGTATTATTTTAAGCAGTTAAATAGAAAACAAAAAGAAGAATATATGCAAAAAGGAGAACGCTATGTGGCAACAAAAAAGCTTTCAACAAAATGAAAAGGGAGTTTTATATTTAGTACCAACTCCTATTGGAAATTTAGAAGATATGACATTTCGTGCAATCCGAATTTTAAAAGAAGCTGATTTAATTGCTGCTGAAGATACGAGACAAACGAAAAAACTTTGTAATTATTTCGAAATTGAAACCCCCGTTATGAGTTACCATGAGCATAATAAGGAAGTAAGTGGTAAGAAAATATTAGGGAAGTTAGACGAAGGAAAGACTGTAGCACTTGTTAGTGATGCTGGTATGCCTTGTATTTCCGATCCAGGTTACGATATTGTTGTAGAGGCTGTAGCAGAACAGTATCATGTAATCCCGCTTCCTGGGGCAAATGCAGCCCTTACAGCATTAATTGCATCAGGTCTTGAAACAAAACAATTTTATTTCTATGGATTTTTACAAAGAAATAAAAAAGAAAGAAAAATGGAGTTAGAGAAGCTTCGTTATGTACAAACTACAATGATGTTTTATGAAGCGCCCCATCGTTTAGATGATACTTTAATCTCGATGCAAGAAGTGTTGGGAAATAGAGAAATTGTATTATGTCGAGAGTTAACGAAAAAATTTGAGGAATTTATTCGTGGAACAGTTGAGGAAGCAATTGAGTGGACGAAACAAAATGAAGTTCGTGGCGAGTTTTGTATTTTAGTAGCTGGTTCAACGGAAGAACCTACCCCGGAAGAACAATGGTGGGAATCTATTTCGGTATATGATCATATTGAACATTATATAAACGAAAAAGGTATGAATTCAAAAGAGGCAATAAAAACAGTCGCTAAAGATCGAGATTTGTCGAAACGCGATGTATATCAAATCTATCATGTCGATAAAAAATAAGCTTCTCATAATTGAGAAGCTTATTTTGCTGTTTCGATATAATCTTGAAGTTCGTTTAAGATTCGCTCAGCGCCTTCTTTGCTTAAGATAATTTTACCTTCAGCTAAAGATAGGTTACCATCAGATACTTCACCAGTTACTTGGCAAGTCATGTTTGGCTTATATTTTTTTAAGATGATTTTCTCGTCATCAACGTAGATTTCAAGAGCATCCTTTTCTGCAATACCTAAAGTACGGCGTAATTCGATTGGAATTACTACACGACCTAATTCATCAACTTTACGAACGATACCAGTAGATTTCATAATTCTTTTCCTCCTAAAGAAATAGTTTATAAGTTTCGAGTCTATTTTCTAGATTCGTCATTTTTCGACAAAATACCCTATGGACATATGATACCAATCATTTACATTTCCGTCAATTCTTTAATTCTATATTTTTTAAAAAGATTTATAGATTTCTTACTTCTTATATATAATAGAATGAGAGTAATTTCTACTATTATTTAACTTTATTTTCAGAAAAATTTATAGATTGTAAGTAAGGACTGTATATTTTCTTGAAATATGAGCAATAGATGATAAAGATATTAAGTATTAACTCATTTTTATCCCGCTATTTGCCAAGCAGTAAGATTCTAAATTTAAAATTTGGGTGGAGCAAAGAAGTTAAGTTGGAGTCGGATTGCTCGTAAAAGCCTGATTGGTGCGGGCTAATAATCCGCAGGAGTGAACACCCCCACACAGATTAAAGTTTCACTTTATATATAAGTTTTTGATATACTATTTATAAATACATATGAGGTTATCCGGGAGGTCCAAAACAATGACAGAGGAAAATAAGTCCTTTTATATTACTACCCCAATTTATTATCCAAGTGGAAAATTACACATTGGACATGCTTATACAACAGTAGCAGGAGATGCGATGGCACGATATAAGCGTATGCAAGGATACAATGTTCATTATTTAACAGGAACTGATGAGCATGGACAGAAGATCCAAAAGAAAGCAGAAGAATTAAATGTTACACCACAAGCATATGTGGATAACATTGTTGCAGGAATTAAAGAACTTTGGGAGAAAATGGATATATCTTATGATGATTTTATTCGTACAACTGAAGATCGTCATAAAGATGTTGTTGAAAAAATCTTCAAGCAACTAGTAGATCAAGGTGATATTTATCTTGATGAATATGAAGGTTGGTATTCTGTACAAGATGAGACATTCTATACAGAGCATCAATTAGTAGATCCAATTATGGAAGGTGAAAAAGTAGTTGGAGGAAAAAGCCCAGATAGTGGTCATGATGTAGAACTTGTTCGTGAAGAATCGTATTTCTTTAGAATGGGTAAATATGTCGACAGACTATTAAAATTCTATGAAGATAATCCACATTTCATTCAGCCAGAGTCTCGTAAGAATGAGATGATTAATAACTTCATTAAACCAGGCCTAGAAGATCTAGCTGTTTCTCGTACTTCATTTGACTGGGGAGTTCGTGTTCCAGGTAACCCGAAACACGTTATTTACGTATGGGTTGACGCATTATCTAACTACATTACAGCATTAGGTTATGGAACAGAAAATGAAGAGATGTATAAGAAATTCTGGCCAGCTGATGTACATTTAGTTGGAAAAGAAATCGTTCGTTTCCATACAATTTATTGGCCAATCATTTTAATGGCATTAGATTTACCTCTTCCGAAAAAAATCTTTGCTCATGGTTGGATTTTAATGAAGGATGGAAAGATGAGTAAGTCAAAAGGAAACGTAGTAGATCCAGTTACTTTAATCGATCGTTACGGATTAGATGCATTACGTTATTACTTACTTCGTGAAGTTCCATTCGGATCTGATGGCGTATTCACACCAGAAGGATTTGTGGAGCGCATTAATTTCGATTTAGCAAATGACTTAGGTAACTTATTAAATCGTACAGTAGCTATGATTGATAAGTACTTTAACGGAGAAATCCCTGCATTTAAAGAAAATGTAACGGAATTCGATGAAACGTTAGTAACGTTTGCAAAAGATACATTGAAAAAAGTAGAAGAGGCAATGGAGAATATGGAATTCTCTGTAGCGCTAAGCTCAATTTGGCAATTGGTTAGCCGTGCAAATAAATATATTGATGAAACACAACCGTGGGTATTAGCGAAAGATGAGAATGATCGTGAAAAATTAGCTTCTGTAATGGCTCACTTAGCAGAGGTGCTTCGTCAAACAGGTATTATGCTTATGCCGTTCCTAACAGTAGCGCCAAGTAAGATGTTTGCTCAGCTTGGACTTACTGAAGAGGCACATAAATCTTGGGAAAGCCTATCTACAATTGGCTGTATTCCAGCTGGAACAAAAGTAGAAAAAGGAAACCCGATTTTCCCGCGTTTAGAAATGGAAGTAGAAGTAGGGTACATTAAAGAACAAATGAAAAGCGCTGCTCCTAAAGTAGAAGAGAAAAAAGAAGAAGAACCGAAAGCAGAAGAAATTACAATTGATGATTTCTTTAAAGTAGAATTACGCGTAGCTGAAGTACTATCAGCTGAACCTGTGAAAAAAGCAGATAAGTTGTTAAAAATTCAGCTGGATTTAGGTACAGAAAAGCGTCAAGTTGTTTCAGGAATTGCAAAATTCTATTCGCCGGAAGACCTAAAAGGTAAAAAGGTTATTTGTGTAACAAACTTAAAACCTGTAAAATTACGCGGTGAATTATCACAAGGTATGATTTTAGCGGGTGAAGAGAATGGCGTATTGTCATTAGCATCAATCGACCAAAATCTACCAAACGGTACAAAAATCAAGTAATTAAGACAAGAAAAGAGATGTTTCACGTGTAACATGTGTGAAGCGTCTTTTTTCTTTTTACACTCTCTATTTTTGCATTAAAATTATAGTATTGTTATCGTTAAGTTATTAAAGAGCTTATTTTTTAGAATAAACTTGATTTCAATATAAAAGGAGTTATGTATTATGTTGTTTGATACACATTCACATTTGAATGCAGAGCAATTTGAAGAAGATTTGCAAGAGGTTATTGCACGAATGAAAGAAGCGGGAGTTACCTATACAGTTGTTGTTGGTTTTGATGAAGTAACGATAAAAAAGGCGATTGAATTAGCTGAAACTTATGATTTTATTTACGCTGCGGTTGGATGGCATCCAGTTGATGCAATTGACATGACAGAAGAACATCTAGCTTGGTTAGAAGAACTTGCTTCTCATCCTAAAGTCGTTGCACTTGGAGAGATGGGATTAGATTATCATTGGGATAAGTCTCCAAAAGAAATACAGAAGGAAGTATTCCGTAAACAAATTGCATTAGCTAAAAAAGTGAAATTGCCGATTATTATACATAACCGCGATGCAACTCAAGATATTGTTGATATTCTAGAAGAAGAGAATGCAGCTGAAGTGGGAGGCATTATGCATTGCTTTAGCGGCAGCGTAGAAGTAGCAGAGCGATGTGTTGATATGAACTTTTTAATTTCATTAGGCGGACCAGTTACATTTAAAAATGCTAAGAAGCCGAAAGAAGTTGCTGTGGAGATTCCATTAGAGAAATTGTTAATAGAGACAGATTGTCCATATTTAACACCACATCCATTTCGAGGAAAGCGAAATGAACCGAGTTATGTAAAACTCGTAGCAGAAGAAATTGCGAATTTAAAAGGAATTTCTTATGAGGAAGTAGCAGAAATAACAACAAAAAATGCAAAAACTTTATTTGGTGTTGAATAAAAAGGAGTGGGAGAACCCATTCTTTTTTATTTTTGTGAAAAAATAAGGGCGAATGAGGAAGTGTTACAATAAGGAGAGAGAACAAAGTTTTGGACATTCTATTTTTTAAAATGTAAGAATGGGGAAAATAATAATGGAAAAGTCGTCATTTTTTTGTTTTACTAAGTAGAGACGAAACGAGTGTGGAGGCAAGCATGAAAATTAAAGAGATTATCGTTGTAGAAGGTAAAGATGATACAGTTGCGATTAAGCGTGCTGTTGATGCGGATACAATTGAAACGAACGGTTCAGCAATCGGTGATCATGTTATTGAGCAAGTTAAATTAGCGCTGCAAAAACGGGGCGTTATTATTTTCACAGATCCGGATTATCCTGGAGAGCGTATTCGAAAAATTATTTCTGATAAGGTGCCTGGATGTAAACATGCTTTTTTACCGAAGGAAGAAGCACTTGCCAAAAGGAAAAAGGGTGTCGGGATTGAACATGCTTCTAATGAATCAATTCGCCGTGCTTTAGAGAATATACATGAAGAAATGGAAGCTTACACAAGTGAAATTAGTTGGAGCGATTTAGTCGATGCAGGCTTAGTGGGCGGAGAAATGGCAAAGAGTCGCAGAGAAAGAATGGGTAAGCTATTAAAGATTGGTTATACAAACGCAAAACAGTTACATAAACGTTTACAAATGTTTCAAGTTTCAAAAGAATCTTTTGCAGAAGCTTATAAGCAAGTCATACAGGAGGAAAGAAAATGAAGGATATCGCAACGCCAAATCGTACGAAAGACATTGTTGAAAAGTATGGATTTTCATTCAAAAAAAGTTTAGGACAAAATTTTTTAATTGATACGAATGTATTAAATCGTATTGTCGATCACGCTGAAATTGGTTCAGAAAGTGGTGCAATTGAAATTGGACCAGGTATCGGTGCGTTAACAGAACAATTAGCGAAGCGTGCTAAAAAAGTAGTAGCTTTTGAAATTGATCAGAGGTTATTACCGATTTTAGATGAGACGTTAGCTCCATATAGCAACGTTACAGTTATAAATAAAGACGTACTAAAGGCAGATGTACATGAGGTGTTTAGTGAGCAATTTGAGGAAGGGCAAGATGTAATGGTAGTAGCGAACTTACCGTACTATATTACAACGCCAATTTTATTTAAATTGTTGGAAGAGAAATTACCGGTTCGTGGATTTGTTGTTATGATGCAAAAAGAAGTTGGAGATCGTTTAGCTGCTAAACCTGGAACGAAAGAGTATGGTTCTTTATCCATTGCTATTCAGTATTATACAGAGGTGGAAACAGTTATGACTGTACCACGTACAGTGTTTGTGCCACAACCAAATGTTGATTCTGCGATTATTCGTCTCCTAAAGCGCCCGAAACCAGTTGTAGAAGTAACAGATGAGACATTCTTCTTTGAAGTAGTACGAGCAAGTTTTGCACAGCGTCGTAAAACTTTAATGAATAATTTATCAAATAATTTAAATGGTTTCCCGAAAGATAAAGAGCTGTTGGATCGAATTTTAACAGAAGTGGGAATTGATCCAAAACGAAGAGGCGAAACGCTATCTATCGAGGAGTTTGCAACATTAAGTAATGTATTAGTTCTTCATAAATTGTCATAAGAATAGAAAAGGGACAGTTCAACTTGAACTGTCCCTTTTGTCACCTTTCCTCTCCTACATTCATACTTTAAAAACAGGTAAGATGGCCTAATGAGTTTGGAGGTAGGAGAATGGCTTTACATGTTGGAGAATTAGTGGAACGATATTCTCATAATAGGGATATCCTTTTTCGTATTATAGAAATAAAAGGCGAGATAGCTATATTATTTGGAGAGGAAATTAGACTGGTGGCAGATGCGCCACTTGAAGATTTAATTAGTATAGATCAACGAGAGCATAAAAAAAGAGCGAAGCGTGAGAAAGAAACGATGGAGCGTACGTATCGTTTGTTTCAACAAGATTATGTATTAATGAAACAAAGGCATGAACACACTTCAACGGGTGGATATACAAGTGAGGTGAATTATTTTCAAATGCCAGGACGTGTATTGCATATAGATGGGGACCCGTTATATTTGCGCAAGTGCTTAGACTTATATAATAAAATTGGTGTTCCTGTACAAGGTATTCATTGTAAAGAAACAGAGATGCATGAAAAGGTAGTAGATTTAATAGATCATTTTCGTCCAGACATTTTAGTTATTACGGGGCACGATGCATATACAAAATCAAAAGGGGTAAAGGGAGATTTAGCAGCATATAGGCATTCAAGGCATTTTGTACAGGCTGTTCGAGAAGTGAGAAAAAAATATCCATCATTGGATCAACTCGTTATTTTTGCTGGGGCATGCCAATCACACTTTGAAGCATTAATTCGAGCGGGTGCTAACTTTGCTAGTTCACCATCTAGAATTAATATTCACGCACTAGATCCTGTATATGTGGTTGGTAAAATTAGTTTTACGTCATTTATGGAAAGAGTAAATGTATGGGATGTTGTACGTAATACGATTACCGGCGAAAAGGGACTTGGCGGGATTGAGACGAGGGGGATTTTACGAACTGGATTACCCTTTCAACATTATGAAGAATAAGCAAGGTACATATGTATCTTGCTTTTTTGTATGGGAAGGATTTAAATCAGCTTGGATAAAAAGAGACAAGAACGCGCAGACTACATAATGATACTTTTACAATATAGTATTTCTTCTATCTATTTGAACGCATGATGCTTTTATAATGATATTGTCTGTGAGTTGCGGTTAATAATTGGGATAGATATATCGTGTTTTAAGTGTTCAATCTAAATTACAGCGAGGTGTAACGAAGTATATGTCAAAACGTTTAGATGAAATTAAAAGCGAATTAGATCACCATCTTGGACAGAGACTGATGTTAAGGGCAAATAGTGGGAGAAGAAAAACAGTAGAACAATCAGGTGTACTTGCAGAAACGTACCGTTCTGTTTTTGTTGTACAATTGGATCAGCAAGAAGATGCGTTGCAACGTGTATCATATAGCTATGCGGATGTTTTAACAGAGACAGTAGAGTTAACGTTTTATGGTGAACCTCATAATGAAGTGATTTTATAATTCATGTATCGTTACATATATTCCCACAAATGAAAAGCTATATTATTTTGCATACTAATTATACCGTAGCAAAATAAGGAGGGACTCTGCATTGAGTAGACGAAGAGGTGTCATGTCAAATAAATTTAAAGAAGAGCTTGCAAAAGAGCTAGGCTTTTATGATGTTGTTCAGAAAGAAGGCTGGGGCGGAATTCGTGCGAAAGATGCTGGTAACATGGTGAAACGTGCTATAGAAATTGCAGAACAGCAATTAATGAAACAAAACCAGTAGTTGTAAGATACTTTCTATGCTACGGTAGCCGAGGAGTGATTCCTCGGCTTTTTGTACTCGAAAAGGTGCCATCATTTTACATAAGTAGTTTCATTCTGAATGCTTTTCGTTATAATTAGGGAAGTGTCATCGTCTTACTATAAATTTATGGTAAAATAAACGATAAAAGATTGAGTACATAGAGTGGGTGAATAGATTGAAGCTACTAGTGAAAGCACCAGCAAAGATTAATCTGTCGTTAGATGTACTGGGAAAAAGACAAGACGGATATCATGAAGTGAAAATGATTATGACAACAATTGATTTAGCGGATCGTTTAGAACTAATGGAATTAGCAGAAGACCGTATTGAAATTTTATCCCATAATCGGTATGTCCCAGACGACCAAAGAAACTTAGCTTATCAAGCAGCGAAATTATTAAAAGAGAAGTTTAATGTGAAAAAAGGCGTATCTATTACTATTGAAAAAACGATTCCAGTAGCAGCTGGATTAGCAGGTGGAAGTAGTGATGCAGCAGCGACATTACGTGGCCTTAATAAATTATGGAATTTAGGGCTTACAATTGATCAGTTAGCAGAGCTTGGCGCAAAAATCGGATCAGATGTATCGTTTTGTGTATATGGTGGGACAGCAATTGCCACTGGAAGAGGAGAGCAAATTGAGCACATAAAAACTCCACCTTCTTGTTGGGTTATTTTGGCAAAACCCCATATTGGTGTATCTACTGCTGATGTGTATGGAAATTTAAAGTTAAATCGAGTTACACATCCAAATGTAGATAAAATGGTTAACGTCATAAATGCTGGGGACTACAAAGGGATTTGTGATACTGTTGGTAATGTTTTAGAAGATGTAACGTTTGCGATGCATCCTGAAGTTGCACGTATTAAGGCACAGATGAAGCGATTTGGGGCGGATGCCGTATTAATGAGTGGAAGTGGCCCAACCGTATTTGGTCTTGTGCACCATGATTCGCGAATGCATCGTATATATAACGGATTAAAAGGATTTTGTGAACAAGTATACGCAGTACGTTTATTAGGAGAGCGAGAAACGCTTGAATAAAGACGTATAATACGTTATGATTTGTTTAGAATATTCGTGATTTGAGGTGAGAGTATGAAAATTAGACGAAGTACAAGATTAGTCGATATGACGTATTACTTGTTACAAAACCCTCGTCAGCTAGTTTCTCTCACTTTTTTTGCTGAAAGGTATCAATCAGCTAAGTCTTCCATTAGTGAAGATTTAGTTATTATTAAGCAAACGTTTGAACAACAAGGGGTCGGCACATTGCAAACGGTACCAGGAGCAGCAGGAGGAGTGAAATATATACCATATATAAGTGAGGAAGAGGCAGATCTAATTATTGGTGAGCTTTGTAGCTTATTTGAAAATCCAGATCGTATTTTGCCTGGTGGTTACTTATATATGACAGATCTTTTAAGTAATCCTCGCCATATTAATGGCGCAGGTCGTTTGTTTGCTTCTGTTTTTGCTAGGCAACCAATTGATGCGGTTATGACGGTGGCAACGAAGGGGATTCCACTTGCTTATGCGGTGGCAAATTACTTAGATGTACCGGTAGTAATTGCAAGGAAAGATAATAAGGTAACAGAAGGCCCAACTGTTAGTATTAACTATGTATCAGGTTCTTCTAAGCGAATTCAAACAATGACGTTAGCAAAGCGTAGCCTTCCAGAGGGATCAAATGTTTTAATTATTGATGACTTCATGAAAGCTGGCGGGACAATTCAAGGTATGATGAGTATGTTAGAAGAGTTTAAGGCTAATGTTGTTGGTATTGGTGTATTAGTAGAATCCACGGATATTGAAGAACGACTAATTAATAATTTTGTATCATTAATTCGTCTATCAGAAGTTGATGTGAAAGAAAAAGCGATTCAAGTGGAAAAGGGAAATTATTCACTGGCACCATTTGATGAAGGGCTTGTAGAGGCTGAGTAAAAAGGTAAAGCAGATCGCTTTATCTTTTTTTTATTCTATTTATAAATTATAAAATAGATGGACAAACTGCTTTTCGTGCACTATTTTTAAAGAGTAAAAATAAATAATAAAAGGGTGAAAAAATATGAAAGTTGTTCAAACAAGCAATGCACCACAAGCAATTGGACCATATTCACAAGGGATTATTGTAAATAATATGTTTTACAGTTCAGGACAAATTCCGTTAACTGCAAGTGGAGAGCTTGTAGCAGGAGACGTGACAGTACAAACAGAGCAAGTATTTCAAAATTTACAAGCGGTATTAGAAGAAGCAGGTGCTTCATTTGATACAGTAGTAAAAACAACAGTATTCTTAAAAGATATGGATGATTTTAATGCTGTTAATGAAGTATACGGCTCTTATTTCTCTACTCATAAGCCAGCTCGTTCTTGTGTACAAGTAGCAAAATTACCGAAAGATGTTTCAATTGAAATCGAAGTAATTGCCCTAGTTAAGTAATCTTTTGTAAGCGATAACCTCCACTAATCTCTATATTCAATTACATTAAAAATTTTTATCTTAAAAATTTTTAAAAAATTAAAGGGAAAATAGAAATTTTGTGGAATTTATACAAATATATCGCTTATTTAGAAAAGGGTGGTGAACACAAGATGGAAGTGACTGACGTAAGATTACGCCGCGTAAACACAGAAGGCCGCATGAGAGCAATTGCCTCTATTACTCTAGACCATGAATTTGTTGTTCATGATATTCGTGTAATTGATGGTAATAATGGATTATTTGTAGCAATGCCAAGTAAACGTACTCCAGATGGAGAATTCCGTGACATTGCACATCCAATTAATTCCAATACACGCTCTAAAATTCAAGATGCGGTTTTAACAGAGTATCATCGTTTAGGCGAGTTAGAAGAGGTTGAGTTTGAAGAAGCGGGTGCTTCGTAAAATTCGAATGAAAAGGGCTTTTTAAAGAAATCCCTATAATTTTGCAACAAACTCCTGTAAGCATTTACAGGAGTTTGTTTTTTTTTTTGTGGTTTTATCTATTTTCGTACGGAAAATTCTGAATTTATTAAAGTGAAGAGGAAAACTTCTAATTTTTTCAAAATCATTTTAAATAGTATAGCTTATTTCTTAAAAAAGATACTAAAGAGTAAAACATCGTATAAGAATTATGGTAAAATTTAATAGTTAAAATGTGTTTCTTGAAATATATGATGATTTAGGATAATATCGTTAATGGATAAATAGGTTGCGATGGAGGGTCTATATGTCAAACAGATTTGCAGTGATTCTAGCTGCAGGCAAAGGCACACGTATGAAGTCTAAGCTATACAAAGTGCTTCATCCTGTATGTGGAAAACCTATGGTACAGCATGTTGTCGATCAAGTAACGCAATTAGGATTGCAGAAACTTGTAACAGTCGTAGGACATGGTGCTGAAATGGTACAAGAACAGCTAGGAAACGTAAGTGAGTTTGCATTACAAGCAGAACAACTTGGTACAGCACATGCTGTCGATCAAGCTGCAAGTGTACTTGCAAATGAAGAAGGAACAACTTTAGTTATTTGTGGTGATACGCCGCTAATAACTGCTGAAACGATGGAAGCATTGCTTCAGCAACATAAAGAAGCAGGGGCAATGGCAACGGTGCTAACAGCTTACATAGAAGAACCTGCTGGATATGGTCGTATCGTTCGTAATGAGAATGGTCATGTTGAAAAGATTGTTGAGCATAAGGATGCAAATGAGAAAGAATTAGCTATTAAAGAAATCAATACAGGTACGTATTGTTTTGATAATAAAGCTTTATTCGCCTCACTTTCTAAAGTTTCAAATGATAACGTACAAGGTGAATATTACCTGCCAGATGTTATTGAGATTTTAAAAAATGAAGGTCATATCGTATCGGCTTATCAAACAGAGCACTTCGATGAAACGTTAGGTGTTAACGACAGAGTCGCTCTATCGCAAGCGGAAATTATTATGAAAAACCGTATCAACCGTAAAAACATGGTAAATGGTGTTACAATTATTGATCCAAGTAACACGTATATTTCTGCTGATGCAATTATCGGTAGTGATACAGTTCTTCATCCAGGAACAATTATTGAGGGGAATACTGTAATTGGTTCTGATTGTGAAATTGGACCGCACACAGTAATTCGCGATAGTGAAATTGGAGATCGTACGACAATTCGACAATCTACTGTACATGATAGTAAACTTGGTACAGAAGTATCGGTTGGTCCATTTGCACATATTCGCCCAGATTCAGTTATTGGAGATGAAGTACGCGTTGGAAACTTCGTGGAAATCAAAAAAACTGTTTTTGGTAATAGAAGTAAAGCTTCACACTTAAGTTATATCGGGGATGCACAAGTTGGAGAAGACGTGAATCTTGGTTGTGGTTCAATTACGGTGAACTATGACGGTAAGAATAAATTCAAAACTGTGATTGGTAACGGGGTATTTATTGGATGTAATTCAAACCTTGTTGCTCCTGTAACAGTTGAAGATGGTGCTTATGTGGCAGCAGGCTCTACAATTACAGAGAATGTTCCATCAAAAGCATTATCTGTAGCACGTGCACGTCAAGTTAACAAAGAAGACTATGTTGATCAATTGCTGAATAAGAAAAAATCATAATGTGGAGGGTTAATCTAGATGTCGACTCAATATCTAAATTCTAATTTGAAAGTATTCTCTTTAAACTCTAATAAGGAACTTGCTGAGCAAATTGCAAAGCACATTGGAGTAGGACTAGGAAAATGTTCTGTTGATCGTTTTAGTGATGGAGAAGTTCAAATTAACATTGAAGAAAGTATCCGTGGTTGCGATGTATTCATTATTCAATCTACAAGCTTCCCAGTAAACGAACATATCATGGAATTACTTATTATGATCGATGCATTAAAGCGTGCATCTGCAAAAACAATTAATATTGTTATTCCTTACTATGGTTATGCGCGTCAAGACCGTAAAGCGCGTTCTCGTGAACCAATTACATCGAAACTTGTAGCAAACTTGCTTGAAACAGCAGGTGCAACTCGTGTAATCACTCTAGATTTACATGCTCCACAAATTCAAGGGTTCTTTGATATCCCAATCGACCACTTAATGGGTGTACCGATTCTTTCAGATTACTTTGAAACAAAAGGTCTTAAAGATATCGTAATCGTGTCACCTGACCACGGTGGGGTAACTCGTGCTAGAAAAATGGCAGATCGTCTAAAAGCACCAATCGCTATTATTGATAAGCGTCGCCCTCGTCCGAACGTATCAGAGGTAATGAACATTATCGGTAATATTGAAGGTAAAACAGCAATTTTAATTGATGACATCATTGATACAGCTGGTACAATTACATTAGCAGCAAACGCTCTTGTTGAGAACGGTGCTTCTGAAGTATATGCTTGCTGTACACACCCAGTATTATCTGGTCCAGCAATTGAGCGTATCCAAAACTCAAATATTAAAGAGTTAGTTGTAACGAACTCTATCGTATTACCAGAAGAGAAGAAAATCGACAAAGTACATGAACTTTCAGTTGCTCCACTAATCGGAGAAGCAATCATTCGTGTATACGAAGAAGAATCTGTAAGTGTATTATTCAATTAATTGGATAGAATGAGACGTAACCAAGATTGGTTACGTCTTTTCGTATCGAAAAAAGAAAGTAGTGGTACAAGAATGAAATTGATAGTAGGACTTGGGAACCCGGGTAGAGAATATGAATTAACAAGGCATAATATTGGATTTATGGCGATTGATGAACTTGCGAAGCGTTGGAATATTTCTTTGAATGAACAAAAATTTAAAGGAATATTTGGTGCAGGATTTGTTAATGGAGAAAAAGTAATCTTATTAAAGCCACTTACATATATGAATTTATCTGGGGAAAGTATTCGACCACTCATGGATTACTATAAAATTGATGTTGAGGACTTCGTTGTTCTGTACGATGATTTAGACATCCCTGTAGGTAAATTACGCCTTCGTATGAAAGGTAGTGCTGGTGGACATAATGGTGTGAAATCAACAATTTCACATTTAGGAACACAAGAGTTTCAACGTATCCGCATGGGAATTGATCGTCCGAAAAATGGCATGAAGGTAGTAGATTACGTATTAGGACGTTTTACATCGGAAGAAATTCCTGATGTGAGTCATTCTATTGAAAAAGCAGCGGATGCATGTGAAGAATGGTTAAATAAACCTTTTCTTCAAATCATGAATACCTTCAATAGTTAAGGGTATGATTGGGAATATTTTGTCTTGCTTTTACCCATACTAGTAGTAATTGGATTTTTAGGAGGCTAGTATGGAAGGGTATTATTATTGCAGACATTGCGGGAGTAATGTAGGCTCCGTTACCGCAGAAAAAGTGTATAGCGACGTTTTATTTCAACTAACAGAGCAAGAAGTAGTAGAGATGATTCATTTTCATGAGAATGGAAATATATATATAAAAACGATTTGTGAATCGTGTCAAGAAACGCTCGCATCTTATCCTGAGTATTATGAATATGAAAAATTTCTGCAATAAAATGTTGTCGCTTTGGCATGTCCAAAGCATTTTTCTGTTTTCTTTTTCCAAAATATTTGCATAAAATATAGTGGCTTGCTCTTTATGTTGAGAGGGGTTTTGAAAATGATAGGTTTATTAGAGCAATTTTATAAAAATGAAGAGATCCAATCGGTTATTAATGGACTAGAAGATGGTTTAAAAGAACAACTTGTATCAGGTATGGCAACCTCTTCTCGTTCGTTATTAATGGCGGCCTTATATAAAAAAACAAAAAAATCACAACTTATTGTGACGCATAATTTATATCAAGCACAAAAAGTGCATGAAGATTTAGTGGCGTTACTTGGTGAAAAAGATGTGTGGTTATACCCAGTAAATGAATTGATAGCATCAGAAATTGGTGTTGCAAGCCCAGAATTGAAGGCGCAACGTATTGAAGTATTGAATCGTTTAGCGGCAGGAGAGAACGGGATTATTGTAGCGCCAGTTGCAGGACTACGCAGATTTTTACCAATGAAAGAGTTGTGGAAGCAAAGGCAAATCGAAATCAATCTAGGGCAAGAGATTGATTTAGATACATTCTTGCATACTTTACATCATATTGGTTATGAGCGTAAGTCGATGGTAGAAGCTCCTGGGGAATTCAGTTTGCGCGGGGGAATATTAGATATTTACCCATTAACTGAAGAATTACCATTTCGTATTGAATTTTTCGATACAGAAGTTGATTCTATTCGATTATTTGATGTGGATGAACAGCGCTCTCAAGATAAAAAAGAAAGTGTTAGATTTGGTCCAGCAACAGAGTTTTTATTTTCACAGGAAGAATTGAAGTCGGGAATTGAGCATCTTGAGGAAGGCTTGACTAAGACGATGCAAAAACTTTCCGATGATAAATTGAAGACTACAGTGCTTGAAACGGTAAGTCATGAAATTGAGATGTTAAAAAACGGGCAAAGTATAGAACAGATGTTTAAATATTTATCTATTTTCTATAAAGAACCTGCTAGTCTGATAGATTATTTACCAGAAGATGGTATTGTGGTTTTAGATGAGATTTCCCGTATTCAAGAAACGGCATCACATCTTGAAACGGAAGAGGCGGAATGGTATATATCACTTCTTGGTGAGGGAACAATTATTCAAGATTTATCTTTCTCACACTCGTTTGAGGAATTTCTTCATCATAAAAAAAGAAGTTTTGTATATTTAACGTTATTCTTACGTCATATAGCACATACACATCCGCAAAACATTGTGAATGTGACATGTAAAACAATGCAAGATTTCCATGGGCAGATGCAGTTGTTGAAAACTGAAATTGATAGATGGAACGAAGGGCATTTTACGACTGTTGTACTCGGCACAGATGATGAACGTGTAAAAAAACTACAACATATTTTAAGTGATTATGATATTGAGGCAGATATCGTAGAGGGCACAGATATATTATTGCCTGGAAGGTTACAAATTGCTGTAGGTGATTTACATGCAGGATTTGAAATGCCGATGCAAAAGCTTGTTGTTATTACTGAAAAAGAGCTTTTTCATAAAAAAGTTAAAAAATCACAACGTAAGCAGAAGTTATCTAATGCTGAACGTATTAAAAGTTATTCGGAATTAAAAGTTGGAGATTATGTAGTTCATGTAAATCATGGTATAGGTAAATTCTTAGGTATCGAGACACTAGAGATTAATGGTGTTCATAAAGATTACTTGAATATTAAATATCAAGGGAATGATAAGTTATACGTTCCAATTGAACAAATTGACCAAGTGCAGAAATATGTAGGATCTGAAGGTAAGGATCCTAAAGTTTATAAATTGGGCGGAAATGATTGGAAAAAGGTCAAAACGAAAGTTGAAAAATCTGTACAAGATATTGCGGATGACCTAATTAAACTATATGCTGAGCGCGAAGCTTCAAAGGGTTATGCATATACACCAGATACGGCAGAACAACAAGAATTTGAATCTTCTTTCCCATATCAAGAGACAGAGGATCAATTACGTTCTATTGACGAGATTAAGAAAGATATGGAACGTGGACGTCCGATGGATAGGCTTCTTTGTGGTGATGTAGGATATGGAAAGACGGAAGTAGCTATCCGTGCGGCATTTAAGGCAATTATGGATGAAAAACAAGTTGCAATTTTAGTGCCGACAACGATCCTTGCACAACAACACTATGAAACAATTCGAGAGCGTTTTCAAGATTATCCAATCAACATAGGATTATTAAGTAGATTCCGTACGAGAAAACAGCAAAATGAAACAATTAAAGGCTTAAAAGATGGTACGGTAGATATCGTAATCGGAACGCATCGTATTTTATCTAAAGATGTTACTTATAAAGATTTAGGTCTTCTTATTATTGATGAAGAACAAAGGTTTGGTGTAACGCATAAAGAAAAAATTAAACAATTAAAAGCAAATGTTGACGTGTTAACATTAACGGCAACTCCGATTCCGCGTACACTCCATATGTCTATGCTTGGTGTGCGTGACTTATCTGTTATTGAGACACCACCAGAAAATCGTTTCCCAGTCCAAACGTATGTAGTAGAGTATAATCCAGCGTTAATGCGAGAAGCGATAGAACGAGAGCTTGCAAGAGGTGGGCAAATTTACTTCCTATATAATCGTGTGGAGGATATCGAAAGAAAAGCAGATGAAATTTCGATGTTAGTTCCAGACGCGCGTGTAACGTATGCACATGGGAAAATGAACGAAGGTGAATTAGAGTCTGTTATGCTATCGTTTTTAGAAGGGCAGCATGATGTTCTTGTAAGTACAACAATTATTGAGACGGGTGTAGATATTCCGAATGTAAATACGTTAATTGTATTTGATGCAGATCGTATGGGATTATCGCAGTTGTATCAGCTTCGTGGTCGTGTTGGACGTTCTAATCGTGTTGCATATGCATACTTTGCATACAAACGAGATAAAGTGTTATCAGAAGTTGCAGAGAAGCGTCTGCAAGCCATTAAAGAGTTCACAGAGCTTGGATCAGGTTTCAAAATTGCGATGAGAGACTTATCCATTCGTGGTGCAGGTAACTTGTTAGGAGCCGAACAGCATGGATTTATTGATTCTGTCGGATTTGATCTATATTCTCAAATGTTAAAAGATGCAATTGAACAGCGTAGAGGAACAGATGGGGTTGAAAATACAGTTAATGTTGAAATTGATTTAGAAGTAGATGCATATTTACCAGATGCTTATATTTCAGATAGTAAACAAAAGATTATGATGTATAAACAGTTTAGAGGTGTTTCTGCAATTGAGGATATTGAAGAGTTGCAGGAAGAGATGATAGATAGATTTGGTGATTACCCGCAAGAAGTTGGTTACTTATTGCAAATTGCAAATATTAAAGTATTGGCAATGAAAGAACAAATTGAGTTAATTAAGCAAAATAAATTTGAAGTGACAATTCTGTTCTCAGAACAAGCAAGTCAAAATATTGATGGTGGAAAATTATTCATGCTTGGAAATAGTTTTGGACGTATGATTGGTCTAGGAATGGAAGGATCGCAATTGAAAATCGTTATGAAAACAAATGGCTTAGAGACATCGAAGTGGTTAACAATTGCTGAAAATTTATTAAAAGGCCTACCAGATGTAAAAAAAGAAGTCATAAATGCCTAATATAAGATAAAAAAATACAATTCGGCGTGCATAGAAGAACTAATGTGTAAAATACTATGTCTAACAGTTGGTGATTTTTACATGAACAGGTAAATTCACCACTTTGATCATCAGTAGAAAGTGAGGCAGCATTAGAATGAAAGCAACTGGAATCGTACGTCGAATTGATGATTTAGGTAGGGTAGTAATCCCGAAGGAAATTCGTAGAACTTTACGTATTCGAGAAGGAGACCCACTAGAAATATTTGTTGATCGCGATGGAGAAGTGATTTTGAAAAAATATTCTCCAATTAGTGAACTAGGTAATTTTGCAAAGGAATATACGGAAGCTTTATACGATAGCTTAGGACATAATGTGCTTGTATGCGATCGTGATTCTATTATCGCAGTAGCAGGCGTATCTAAAAAAGAATACTTAAATAAAAGTGTTGGCGATTTAATTGAGAAGACAATGGAAGAGCGTAAGTCTGTAATTATGACAGATGAAAGCGAAATTTCAATTATTGATGGAGTAACAGAAAAAGTGAGTTCCTATACAATTGGCCCGATTGTTGCGAATGGGGATCCAATTGGAGCTGTTGTTATCTTCTCTAAAGAGGCTATTATAAGTGAAGTAGAGCATAAGTCAGTAAATACAGCTGCAAGCTTTTTAGCGAAACAAATGGAGCAGTAAGGCTATATCGAATTTTAGAAGTAGCAATCTTTCCTAATTATGATATTTCTTCTTGAGAAATCAAATATTTGGAGATATATGTATATTGAATGAAGGTAGCGCTTTGCTACCTTTTTTCGTTGAACATTTCTATCGTTGCGCGAACGTATTATTACTCGTGTAGGCAAGGAAGCTTGTCCTTTTCTTTATGATATAATACGAGGGGTGAGAATAGAAAAAGGAGTTTTCTTGTATGGAATCGAAGAAGTATCAAGCCTTTTGGCGTGGGGCTATTATATTAACAATCGCAAGTTTTGTTACAAAGGTATTAAGCGCTTTTTACCGTATTCCATATCAAAATATAGCGGGTGATATTGGTTTTTATATTTACCAACAAATTTATCCGTTTTATGGATTTTGTTTAATTTTAGCTACTTATGGATTCCCCATTATAATTTCAAAAATGGTTGCGGAACGATTAGAGCGAGGGAAACAACAAGAAGCAGAAGAAATTATCTGTGTATCTTTTTGGTTTTTATTAGGAATTGGTTTCGTAGGCTTTTTTACATTGTTTTTTGGTGCCGAAACAATTGCAGCAGCCATGGGTGATATACACTTAGATAAGTTATTACGTGTTATTTCATTTTCATTCATATTGATGCCGTTTTTATCTGTAGCAAGAGGATATTTTCAGGGGTTCAATAATATGATGCCAACAGCTGTTTCGCAAGTGATAGAACAAACAATTCGTGTTTCTATTATTGTATTTTTATCTCTATTCCTAATTGCTCGCGGATTTGATTTATATACAGTCGGTGCAGGTGCTATGTTAGGTTCAATCGCAGGCGGACTGATTGGGATTATCGTACTTGTACTTTATATGCGTCATGACTTTCGTTCTATATTTTTCAAGAGTGTAAAGAGAATTAAGGGAAAAAAGAGGATCATTAAAATTCTGTTTTGGCAGGGATTGGCGATTTGTGTTAGTAACTTAGTACTTATTTTTATACAAATGGCTGATTCCATTTCCTTCTATTCCTTACTTATTGGGGCAGGAGAGCAAGCTGAAAGTGCAAAGGTATTAAAAGGTGTTTACGACAGAAGTATCCCGCTTATGCAATTAGGTACTGTCGTGACAACTTCTTTCTCATTGTCACTTATTCCAATTATTACAGCGGCGAAGGAAAGAGGAGATCTTTCCTTTATTCGAGAAAAGGTAAAGTTAGCAATGAAAATAACATTTGTTATTGGATTTGCAGCTGCCATTGGATTAACTTGTATTATTCAGCCTACGAATATTATGTTGTTTGAAAATAGTGATGGGTCAGATGTTTTATCCATTTTATCTTTATCTATTTTATTTAGTTCATTGTCGATTACAACTGCTTCTATTTTGCAAGGGTTAGGACAAACATTAAAACCAGCAATATTCGTTATATTTGGGGGTTGTTTAAAGTTAGCTTTAAATTATACATTAATGCCGTATTTTGGTGTGAAGGGAGCTGCAATTGCAACACTAGTTGCGTTAATTGTAATTTCTGTGCTAAATAGTGCATTACTTATGCAAGCTGTATCCGAATCGCTTATCGATAAGCGTAATATGTTAGGTGTAATTATTAGTGGTATCGGTATGGGGTTTGTATTAATAATATTTATACGTGTGATGCAAATGTCTGGATTAGTGATTGATACAAGGCATAGAGGAATTGCAACACTTGAGGCATTGTTAGGTGTAGCTATCGGTGGATTAACATATGTGTTTTTAATTTTAAAATTACGTGTATTTACAAAAGCGGAAATAGGAACCGTTATGAAAAAAGAGAAAAAAGAAGGTTCATTGAAGAAGAGTGGATAGAGGTGGCAGGTTGTGAGTGGAATCATTACTATTTTAGGATTAGGTGCTGGTGAGTTAGATCAGTTAACGATGGGTGTATATCGAAAAATAAAAGAAGCAGATCACATGTTTGTTAGAACGAAGGAACATCCTGTTATAGAAGAGTTGGAGAAAGAAGGTATACAATATACAGCCTTTGACAGTGTATATGAAGCGCATGATACATTTGAAATTGTATATGAAACAATCGCAAATACATTGCTAGAACAAGCTGAAGGCACAGAAATCATCTATGCTGTGCCAGGGCATCCGCTTGTAGCGGAAAGAACGGTTCAGCTACTGTTGGAAAAAGGCGAAGTAGCGAATGTTGAAGTGCGCATTGAAGGTGGACAAAGTTTCCTTGATCCTATGTTTGCAAGTCTAAAGATTGATCCGATTGAGGGATTCCAATTAATTGACGCCACATCATTTGAAAGAGGACAATTAGAATTACGTCAACATTTAATCTTTTGCCAAGTATATGACGCATTCGTTGCATCTGATGTGAAATTAACATTAATGGAGATGCTATCAGATGATTATGAAGTGTATATCGTAACAGCTGCAGGGACTTCATTTGAACAAGTTAAAAAGGTGCCGTTGTACATGTTAGATCATGAAACAGAGTTGAATAATTTAACGAGTGTATATGTACCACCAGTTAAAGAACGTGCGTCCTTGTATCAACAGTTTGATGTGCTTAGAGAAATTATTGCAGACCTTCGTGGGCCGAATGGTTGTCCGTGGGATAAAAAGCAAACACATCAATCTTTAAAGAAGTATTTAATTGAGGAAGCTTATGAAGTGTTGGAAGCAATTGATGAAGAGGATGATGATCATTTAGTAGAAGAACTGGGTGATATATTATTACAAGTTATGTTGCATGCTCAAATCGGGGAGGATGAAGGTTGGTTCTCTATAGATGATATTATTCGAACTTTATCTGAGAAAATGGTTCGCCGCCACCCGCATGTATTTGGGAATACGGATGTAAATAATGCCGATGAAGTAATTGCCAATTGGGAAGAAATTAAAAAACAAGAAAAAGGATTCGTGAAAGAATCTGTTTTAAATGGGGTTCCAAAAAGTTTGCCACAGTTACTACGCGCCTATGAAATCCAGAAAAAAGCTGGCAAAGTTGGTTTCGATTGGGTTGATGTACAACCGATGATAGAGAAAGCCTTAGAAGAATGGCAAGAGTTCCAACAAGAAGTTACAAATATGGATGAGGCGAAAATGTTAGGTGAATTTGGCGATTTACTATTTGCGTTTGTGAATATAGCTCGTCATTATAAAATAGATCCCGAAGAGGCGTTACGTTCAACGAATGAGAAATTCGTCGGTCGTTTCTTATACATGGAAGCAAAGGTAGCTGAAATGAATAAAGAGATGCAAGATTTATCATTAGAGCAGTTAGACGTTTTATGGGAAGAGGCAAAACAAACAGAGCGTTAATAGGGGGATTTGATATGCGTCTAGATAAGTTTTTAAAAGTATCACGTTTAATTAAAAGAAGAACATTAGCGAAAGAAGTAGCTGATCAAGGAAGAATATCAATTAATGGTCAAGTGGCAAAAGCGAGTTCAGATGTAAAAGTAGCTGATGAATTAACAATTCGTTTTGGTCAAAAAATAGTAACTGTAAAAATAAACGAATTGAAAGAAACGACTAAAAAAGAAGATGCAGCAAATATGTATAGTTTAGTTCGCGAAGAAAAAGTAAAGGCTGAAGAAGGCTTGTTCTAAAATCAATTATCCCTTCATACATTACTATTAGCTAGTATAAATCTATGGGGGGATTTACGTGAATAATGGTTACTCACCTATGTCTTCTAATCAACAAAATGTTTCGGTAGAGCATGATATTATTATGCGTGGCAGGCGTGTAATTGATATTACCGGTGTAAAGCAGGTAGAGAGTTTTGATAGCGAGGAGTTTTTACTTGAGACCGTAATGGGTTTTTTAACAATTCGTGGTCAAAATTTGCAAATGAAAAATTTAGATGTAGAAAAAGGTGTTGTATCGATTAAAGGGAAAGTTCATGAGATGCTGTATATTGATGAGAATCAAGGGGAGAAAACTAAAGGATTCTTTAGTAAGTTGTTTAAATGAGCCTAACAATTCAGTTGTATACGATGCTCTCAATGATCGGAATGGGTGCTTGGATTGGAGCGTCTTTAGATACATACCAACGATTTTTAAAGCGGCAAGAACGTAAACGTTGGCTTGTATTTATACATGATATACTATTTTGGATTGTCCAAGCATTATTCGTTTTTTATGTACTGCTTCTTGTAAATGAAGCTGAACTACGTATATATGTATTTTTGGCATTATTATGTGGTTTTGCGGCATATCAAAGCTTATTGAAAGCAATATACATGAGACTGTTAAATTTTCTCATCTATATTTTTATGCAAACAACACACTTTTTTGTTCAAATTATAAAGCTACTCATGATAAAACCTGTTATTATTATAGCGCAGCTATTTATTGCATTTATATTATTCTTATTTCGTATACTGCTTTCAATTGGACATGTGTTATGGAAAATGGTGATTTGGATATTACTTTTCATATGGAAAGTTTTTTTCTGGCCTGTTCGATTTATTGCTTCGCTCATATGGAAACTTCTCCCTAATCGTGTTAAACTTTTTATAATGAAACATGTAGGGTTCCTGCAATATATAGCAAAATTGAAGGGACACATCTTCCAATTATGGGGGCGTATAAAAAAGAAGTTAGGGGGACCTCGGAAATGAGGGAACTGAGACAAAGAACAATCGAAAAACAGAGTCCAAATCCTGTTAAAGAGCATATAATACAAACGGATGAGAACAGGAAGCGACTTTATCGCCGTTTAGCGGTTTTTCTTGTCTTTGCTTTTACAATTATTGCGAGTATTAGTGTAACGTTTTATCAACAAAACAGTTCCATTAGAGCAAAAGAAGCAAAAGTTAAGGACATGAAAAAAGAACTGGATTCATTAACGAATAAAGAAAAGAGTCTAAAAGACGAAGTTCAAAAGTTAAATGATGAAGAGTACGTATTAAAGATTGCTAGAAGGGATTATTTCTTCTCTGGAAAAGGGGAGATAATTTTTCCTGTTTCTAAGTAGAGTATGTCTTATTGACACTATATTTTAGGATTATATATAATAAAGTAAAATTTGACTTTTTAACCACTAAGGAGGAGCATTTTTTTTATGTCAATCGAGGTAGGCAGCAAGTTACAGGGTAAAGTAACAGGTATTACAAATTTTGGGGCTTTTGTGGAGCTGCCAGAAGGCTTAACGGGTCTTGTTCATATTAGTGAAGTTGCTGATAATTATGTGAAAGATATTAACGATCACTTAAAAGTGGGCGACCAAGTAGAAGTAAAAGTTATTAACGTTGAAAAAGATGGTAAGATCGGTCTATCTATTAAAAAAGCGAAAGAGCGTGAAAAAACAGAAGGAGATCGTCCACGTGGTGAATACCAACGCGGTGGCGGTGGCGATCAACAACGTTCTGGACGTCCACAACGTAATCGTTCTTTCAACAGAGATAACCGTGGCGGCGGTAACGAACGAGCTCCAAAAGAAACATTCGAGCAAAAGATGGCACGTTTCTTAAAGGACAGTGAAGATCGTTTAACTTCTTTAAAGCGTAACACAGAGTCTAAACGTGGTGGCCGTGGCGCACGTCGCGGATAATAAGAACGTTTAATTCTTAGCATATAGAGAGGTACCCAGGGCGATTGCTCGGGGTGCTTTTTTATATGTGAAAATATATTTTTAAAAAAGTTTTCAAGATGTGTTGACTTTAAAATATATCTGAGGTAAGATACTAATTGTCCGTTAAATAAGACGACATGGCGGTGTAGCTCAGCTGGCTAGAGCGTACGGTTCATACCCGTGAGGTCGGGGGTTCGATCCCCTCCGCCGCTATATTTAATTTAACGGCCCGTTGGTCAAGTGGTTAAGACACCGCCCTTTCACGGCGGTAACACGGGTTCGAATCCCGTACGGGTCATCCTAAAAAGATCATGCAAATTTGCATGATCTTTTTTTGTTAAATAAATTAAGACATACAACACTTCTACAAAATCACCCTATATTTTCTGAATGTTCAATTAAAATAGTGAGAATAAATTACATACCGTGTATATATGTAGAGTTATTTCGAATAAAAAGTCGAACGATTATAAAAGTGAAAACTGTTGTTTTGACAAAAATCCCAATAATCATCTTTTATAATGACAGTAATTAAACTATGCAGGTGGTGTTAAAAATATGCCTAAAGCAGGAAGGAATACTATGAATACAAGTGCATTGGCAATGAATGAGAGTCAGCTTGGAGCAGTAAAGTGGACGAGTAAGTTGCGAATGAAGTTTGAACAGGTTTTCTTTAGATGGGGATTTATTATTGTTGTTATTGGTTTTCTTTTGGGACGAGCATATATATTAACAAACATTTTACCGTTTGCACTGCCGTTTTTTGCTGCTGTTTATGTTATGAAGCGGGATAAAATGCCGCTCGCGTTCTTGGCTCTTATGGGGGGCGCACTTTCAGTTTCGATAGATAATTTATTCTTTACCTTTGCATCTATTTTTACTTTCTTCATTTATAATATCTTCTTTAGTCGGTTTACACGTAAAACTGTTGGACTTGTTCCATTCCAAGTATTTATCTCCGCATTAACCGCACATTTAGTTGTCGTATATTTCGCGCAACAAACCGTCACCATGTACGATTTACTCGTTAGTACGATTGAGGCAGGGCTTAGCTTCGTATTAACTATGATATTTTTACAAAGTGTTCCGCTTTTAGTAGAACGAAAAGGTAAACAACAAGCGCTAGAGACAGAAGAAATTGTTTGTTTAATTATATTACTAGCATCTGTTTTAACAGGTACAACAGATTGGTTTGTATATGACGCTTCTATTCAACATATTTTTACTAGGTATTTAGTACTCGTGTTTGCATTTATCGCGGGGGCTGCTACAGGATCTACAGTGGGGGTCGTCACTGGATTAATATTAAGTTTAGCCAATGTCTCCAGCTTGTCTCAACTTAGTCTACTCGCTTTTTCTGGGTTGCTTGGTGGTTTGTTAAAAGAAGGGAAGCGTTTAGGTGTTAGTTTAGGTTTATTAATTGGGACGAGCTTGATTACGCTATATGTAGACAAGCAAACAAACATTGTGACAACTTTAATTGAATCTGGTGTGGCGATTATGTTCTTCTTATTAACACCGAAACTTGTTATGGATCGTATTGCTAAATTCATGCCAGGCACACAGGAACATTCGCAAGATCAACAACAGTATTTAAGAAGGATGCGTGATGTTACAGCGAATAAAATTAATCAATTTGCCAATGTATTTGCTGCTTTATCTAATAGCTTTTCTATATATGGATATGTGGAGGAGGAAGATAAAGAGACAGAAGCGGATTTGTTCTTAAGTACAATTACTGCAAAAACATGTCAAACATGCTTTAAAAAGGACCAATGCTGGGTAGTTAATTTCGACAAAACGTACGATTATATGAAACAAATAATGAGTGAAACGGAAGAGGGGACGTTGCAGCATAATCGGAAGTTAGTTCGTGAATGGGACAAGCATTGTGTGAGAGGGAAGAAAGTGACGGATTTAGTAGCGGGTGAATTAGATCACTTCTATGAAGGACAAAAATTACGAAAACAAATGAAAGAAAACCGTAGAATAGTAGCGGAGCAACTATTAGGTGTATCAAAAGTTATGGAGGATTTTGCTAAGGAAATCCAAAGAGAACGAGAAAATCATCAAGTGCAGGAAGAACAGATTATGCAAGCGTTTCGTGATTTTGGCGTAGAAGTAGAGCATGTTGATATATATTGTTTAGATAGAGGAAGTATTGATATTGAAATGTTGATTCCAGTTGCATCTAATGAACATGGAGAATGTGAAAAGTTAGTTGCGCCGATGCTTTCTGACATTCTAAAGGAAAATATTGTTGTTAAACATGAAGAAAAATCTTCTTATCCGAACGGCCACAGCTTAATATCATTTGGTTCGGCAAAAACGTATTCTCTTGATACTGGGTTGGCCACAGCTGCAAAAGGCGGTGGGTTTGTTTCTGGTGACTCTTATGCGATGATGGATTTAAGTGTTGGTAAATATGCGCTTGCAATTAGTGATGGTATGGGAAATGGGCAAAGAGCTCATATGGAGAGTAAAGAAACGGTAAAATTATTACAAAAAATACTTCAATCAGGCATTGATGAGGAAATAGCGATTAAATCTATCAATTCTATTCTTTCTTTAAGAACAACAGAAGAGATGTTTACGACGTTAGATTTAGCTATGGTGGATTTGCGGGATGCGAGTGCGAAATTTTTAAAGATTGGATCGACGCCGAGTTTTGTTAAACGCGCAAATAATATTTTGAAAATTGAGGCAAGTAATTTGCCGATGGGCATTATTGAGGATGTTGAAGTTGATGTAGTAGGTGAACAATTAAAAACGGGCGATATCCTTATTATGATGAGCGATGGGATTTTCGAGGGAGCGCAACATGTAGAGAATCATGAACTATGGATGAAACGAAAAATTAAAGAATTACAAACCGAAGATCCGCAAGAAATTGCTGATATCATTATGGAAGAGGTGATTCGCTCTTGTGATGGTTATATAAATGACGATATGACTATCGTTGTGGCGAAAGTGAAGAAAAATATGCCGAAGTGGGCTACGATTCCAATTGTAGGAATGCAGGCACAATAAATTTTAAGTATGATGTTTCTTTATCACTGTTTCTTTCTAAAAACCTAGGTGGATGCCTAGGTTTTTTTACTTTAAAAGATAATGTTATTATTTTTGTGAATATGCACGGATGATGTAAGATAAAAATGTAATTTTTGTATATCTTTTTTTTGCACAATGTTTGTAAAAGTTGTACCATTATAAACAAGGTAACTAACGTTGCTGTTCTTGTTTAATGAAAGGTGATTACGAAGTTGAAAGATGCATTTGTTGAAAAGGTAGATGACTTTGTAAAGCAGCATGATGTATTAAAGGAACGTTCAACAATTGTTGTAGGGGTTTCTGGTGGTCCTGACTCTTTGGCTCTTCTATATTATTTGTTAGAAAAAAGAGCAGCAAAACAGTTTAAAATTGTAGTGGCACATGTGGATCATATGTTTAGAGGTGATGAATCTCATGAGGACCTACAGTTTGTGCAGGACCTTTGTAAAGGGCTGGGAGTTATTTGCGAAACTATAAGGATTAATGTGTCGCAATATCAACAGCAACACGGAATGAATGCACAGGTTGCTGCTAGAGAATGCAGATATGCATTTTTGGAAAGAATAATGAAGAAATATGATGCGAGATATGTAGCTCTTGGACATCATGGTGATGATCAAGTAGAGACGATTTTAATGCGCCTTGTACGAGGGAGTACTCCGAAAGGATATGCAGGAATTGCAGTGAAGCGTCCTTTTCATAATGGATATTTAATTAGGCCGTTACTTGGAGTAACGAAGGAAGAGATTGTTGATTACTGTAATAAGCTAAAAATAATTCCCCGTATAGATCCAAGTAATAAAAAGGAAGTATATACAAGGAATCGATTACGTAAATATGTTCTTCCTCATTTGAAAGAAGAAAATTCACAAGTGCATGAGAAATTCCAAAAATTTAGCATGCAAGTGCAAGAGGATGAGGCGTATTTGCAGGAATTAGCTTTTGAGAAAATGAATAAAGTAATTACAAAAAAAAGTGATAAACAAATTAGCTTATCAATTCCTGCCTTTGAATCCATGTCTATGCCTTTACAAAGAAGAGGGATTCAACTAATATTAAACTATCTTTATGAATATAAGATTCCATCTTCTCTTTCCTCTATACATATTGACAAAGTGATCGAGTTTTTTAAGCGGGCACAACCTTCGGGTTCACTTGATTTCCCAGGTGATTTAAAAATTGTTCGCGAATACGAGGAGTGTAGCTTTGGATTTAAACAAGAAATTGTTTCTCCTTTTTTACAAGATTTATCAGTGCCCGGGACCATTACGCTATCGAACGGGGATAGGCTTGTAACAGAGGTGAGCGAAGACATACCAAGTAACATGAATGAAACAGTATTTGTTGCTAAGTATAATGATATATCATATCCACTTCGTATTCGTTCTAGAGAAAATGGAGATCGCATGTCAATACAAGGTATGAATGGCACAAAAAAGATAAAAACTATTTTTATCGAAGCAAAAGTACCAAGAGAAAAAAGAGAAGAATGGCCGGTCGTTTGTGATGCAAGTGGGAATATTATTTGGGTACCCTTGTTGAAGCGATCTGCATTTGCTATCTCGAAAGAGGCGGCAAAGAAGGATAAATATATGATTATTCACTACAAAAGCAAGGAGTCTTCCGGGAGGATAATGAAATGATGAATCAAGATATCGAAAAAGTATTAATTTCTGAAGAACAAATACAAGAAAAGGTGCGCGAATTAGGTGCGGTTATTGCAGAGGATTATAAAAACACAATACCTCTTGCGATTGGTGTATTAAAGGGCGCAATGCCATTCATGGCAGATTTATTAAAGAGAACAGATACATATCTTGAAATGGATTTTATGGCTGTATCTAGTTACGGTCACTCTACTGTTTCAACAGGCGAAGTGAAAATTTTAAAAGACCTTGATACTTCTGTAGAGGGTCGCGATATTTTAATCGTTGAAGATATTATTGATAGCGGTCTTACGCTAAGTTACTTAGTAGACCTATTCAAATATCGTAAAGCGAAGTCTGTAAAAATTGTTACGTTATTAGATAAGCCGACAGGCCGTAAGGTAGATTTGAAAGCGGATTATGTTGGGTTTACTGTTCCACATGAATTTGTTGTAGGGTATGGATTAGATTATAAAGAGCAGTACCGTAATCTTCCTTATGTAGGAGTATTAAAACCAAGTGTTTACTCAAATTAATTAAATACAGGCGTCACAATTGTATAGGAAAGTTTTTCTATGTTACGATTTACTATAGTGTTTATGCCGTGAGAGGAGGTTAGGAATGAATCGTATCTTCCGTAATACCATCTTTTATTTACTGATATTCCTAGTAGTAATTGGAATCGTGAGCTATTTTAATGGTTCGACACAAAAAACGACATCAGTTAGCTACGATAAATTCATTACTAAACTAGAAAAAGGTGAAGTGCGTAATGTGCAACTTCAACCGAAAAATGGTGTATTTGAGGTAAAAGGACAATTTAACAACTCTAGCCAAGGAGAACAATTTGTTACTTATGCACCAAATACTGAGGAATTACAAAAGAAAATTAATGACAAAGCGCAAGGTGCTGAAGTTAAGTATCAACCAGCAGAAGAAACAAGTGCTTGGGTAACGTTCTTTACTTCAATCATTCCGTTTGTCATTATCTTCATTTTATTCTTCTTCTTATTAAACCAAGCTCAGGGCGGCGGTAGCCGTGTTATGAACTTCGGGAAAAGTAAGGCGAAGTTATATAATGACGAAAAGAAAAAAGTTCGTTTCAGAGATGTTGCTGGAGCGGATGAAGAGAAACAAGAGCTTGTTGAGGTAGTTGAATTCTTGAAAGATCCTCGTAAGTTCGCTGAAGTTGGTGCCCGTATTCCGAAGGGTGTTCTATTAGTAGGACCTCCAGGTACAGGTAAAACTTTACTAGCACGTGCCGTTGCAGGTGAGGCAGGCGTTCCATTCTTCTCTATCAGTGGTTCTGATTTCGTAGAGATGTTCGTCGGTGTCGGTGCATCACGTGTACGTGATTTATTCGAAAATGCAAAGAAAAATGCTCCTTGTATCATTTTCATTGATGAAATTGATGCAGTAGGACGTCAACGTGGCGCAGGTCTTGGTGGTGGCCATGATGAGCGTGAGCAAACGTTGAACCAATTACTTGTTGAAATGGATGGATTCGGTGCAAACGAAGGTATTATTATCATCGCTGCAACAAACCGTCCTGATATTCTTGATCCAGCGTTATTACGTCCAGGTCGTTTTGACCGTCAAATTACAGTAGATCGTCCAGATGTAAATGGCCGTGAAGCTGTGCTGAAAGTACATGCTCGTAATAAACCGCTTGATGATCATATCAACTTAAGAGCAATTGCAACTCGTACACCAGGGTTCTCTGGTGCGGATCTTGAAAACTTATTAAACGAAGCTGCTTTAGTGGCTGCGCGTCAAGATAAGAAGAAAATTGATATGAGTGACATTGATGAAGCAACGGATCGTGTTATTGCAGGTCCAGCTAAGAAAAGTCGTGTTATCTCTGAAAAAGAACGTAATATCGTTGCATTCCATGAAGCTGGCCATACTGTAATTGGTGTTGTCCTTGATGAAGCAGATATCGTTCATAAAGTAACAATTGTCCCTCGTGGTCAAGCTGGTGGATATGCAGTAATGCTTCCGAAAGAAGATCGTTACTTCATGACAAAACCAGAGTTACTTGATAAAATCACTGGTTTACTTGGTGGTCGAGTAGCTGAAGAGATTGTGTTTGGTGAAGCAAGTACAGGTGCTCACAACGACTTCCAACGTGCGACTGGTATTGCAAGACGTATGGTTACGGAATTCGGTATGAGTGATAAGCTTGGACCGATGCAATTCGGTAGCTCACAAGGTGGTCAAGTGTTCTTAGGAAGAGACTTCCATTCAGAACAAAACTACAGTGATGCAATTGCACATGAAATCGATGTGGAAATGCAAACTATTATAAAAGAATGTTATGCTCGCGCGAAACAAATTCTTACTGAAAAACGTGATAAGCTAGATATTATTGCGAAAACGTTACTTGAAGTAGAAACGTTAGATGCAGAGCAAATCAATCATTTATATGATTACGGCAGATTGCCAGAGCGTCCAACATCTTCAGATGATGTGAAAGTAAACATCAATATGAAGAAGGACGATGAAGAATCAGAAGATAAGTAAGAGATGAAGGAGTGACGATGGTCACTCCTTTTTTTATTTGTGGAACGAAATGAAGTAGAAAAAAATTTAAGTAAATCTGGTATTAAAAATTGAAATAGAGCGTAATCTTTTTGTAAAATGATGAGGATAGAAAAGCTGATTATATAAGTATGTGTGATATGATGTTTTTATAAGTTTTATACATACTGCACAAATATAGATTAAATAAGATAAGTGGTGAGAATATGATTTTTGTATTGGATGTAGGGAACACAAATGCTGTGCTAGGCGTGTTTGAAGAGGGGGAACTTCGTCAACATTGGCGCATGGAAACAGATCGTCATAAGACAGAAGATGAATATGGAATGCTTGTAAAGCAGTTGCTTGAGCATGAAGGTCTTTCGTTTGAAGATGTGAAAGGTATTATCGTGTCTTCAGTCGTACCACCAATTATGTTTGCATTAGAGCGCATGTGTGAAAAGTATTTTAAAATTAAACCGCTTGTAGTAGGTCCTGGAATAAAAACGGGGCTAAATATTAAATATGAAAATCCACGTGAAGTAGGCGCGGACCGAATTGTAAATGCGGTAGCAGGAATCCACTTGTATGGAAGTCCGCTTATTATTGTCGATTTCGGTACGGCTACTACATATTGTTATATTAACGAAGAAAAGCATTATATGGGTGGGGTTATTACGCCGGGAATTATGATTTCAGCAGAGGCTTTATATAGTAGAGCGGCAAAACTTCCTCGTATTGAAATTACAAAACCAAGCAGTGTTGTTGGAAAGAATACGGTAAGTGCAATGCAATCTGGTATTCTTTATGGTTATGTTGGACAAGTGGAAGGTATTGTTAAGCGTATGAAAGAGGAAGCTAAACAAGAACCGAAAGTTATTGCAACAGGTGGATTGGCGAAATTAATTTCAGAAGAATCGAATGTAATTGATGTTGTAGATCCATTTTTAACATTAAAAGGTTTGTATATGTTATACGAGCGTAATGCAAATTTACAGCATGAGAAAGGTGAATAAATGAGTATGAAAGATTATTTAGTAAAAGCGTTAGCATTTGATGGAGAAGTGCGTGCATATAGTGTACGTACTACAAACACAGTAAGTGAGGCGCAAAGACGTCATGATACATGGAGAACAGCTTCGGCAGCACTTGGTCGTTCTTTAACTGCAGGTACAATGATGGGCGCGATGTTAAAAGGTGACCAAAAGTTAACGATTAAGGTAGAAGGTAATGGTCCGATTGGTCCTATCTTAGTAGATGCTCATGCAAATGGGGATGTACGTGGTTATGTAACGAATCCACATGTTGATTTTGAAGGAACGGAACAAGGGAAATTACGTGTATATCAAGCGGTAGGTACTGAGGGATTTGTAACAGTAATTAAAGATATTGGTATGCGTGAGCCGTTTATTGGTCAATCTCCAATTGTTTCAGGAGAATTAGGGGAAGACTTCACGTATTATTTTGCAGTTTCTGAGCAAACACCTTCTTCTGTAGGAGTTGGCGTTCTTGTAAATGGAGATGACAGCGTATTAGCGGCAGGTGGATTTATCCTTCAAATTATGCCAGGTGCACAGGAAGAAACAATTTCATTCATTGAAGATCGTTTGCAGAAGATTCCTCCTGTATCAACGTTAATTGAACAAGGGCTTTCTCCAGAAGAGTTACTGTATGCAGTTCTTGGAGAAGATAAAGTGAAAGTGTTAGAAACGATGGATGTTCAATTTAATTGCACATGCTCACGCGAACGTATTGAGAGTGTGTTAATTAGTTTAGGTAAAACAGAGTTAGAGCAAATTCGCGAAGAAGAAGAAGAGACAGAAGTTCATTGTCATTTCTGTAATGAGCGATATAAGTTCTCTAAAGAAGATATTACAAATTTAATTGAGAGTTTGTAATAAGGGAAGTGAGGGAATCCACCCTCTAAATAGATTGACAAACAGGGAATTTTCTGACAAAATCTAAATATAGATAAAACCAATAAAAATACTCGGTGTTAGGAGTGACAGGAATGCGAGTGGCACAATCAGTTTCAGAATTAATCGGGAAAACGCCGATCGTTAAGTTGAACCGCATCGTAGAATCAAACAGCGCAGATATATACTTAAAATTAGAATTTATGAATCCAGGGAGCAGTGTTAAAGATCGTATTGCATTAGCTATGATTGAAGATGCTGAAAAAAAAGGATTATTAAAAGAAGGCGATACAATCATTGAGCCAACAAGTGGTAACACAGGAATTGGTTTAGCGATGGTAGCGGCCGCTAAAGGATATAAGGCAATTTTAGTAATGCCAGAAACAATGAGTATTGAGCGTCGTAATTTATTACGTGCTTACGGTGCGGAATTAGTATTGACTCCAGGGCCTGAAGGAATGGGTGGAGCGATTCGTCAAGCGACTGAATTAGCAAAAGAGCATGGCTACTTTATACCACAACAGTTCAAAAACCAATCGAATCCAGAAATTCATCGTTTAACAACAGGGCCAGAAATTGTTGAACAAATGGGTGACCAATTAGATGCGTTTATTGCAGGTATTGGTACAGGTGGAACGATTACTGGTGCTGGTGAAGTGCTGAAGGAAGCGTATAAAGATATTAAAATTTATGCAGTAGAACCTGCGGATTCACCAGTACTATCTGGTGGGAAACCGGGTCCACATAAAATCCAAGGAATCGGTGCGGGATTCATCCCAGAGACATTGGATGTAGAGGTATATGATGAAATTATTCAAGTAAAAGCAGAGCAAGCATTTGAATATGCAAGAAGAGTGGCTAAAGAGGAAGGTATTTTAGTGGGTATCTCTTCTGGAGCAGTTATTTATGCAGCAACAGAAATTGCGAAAAAGTTAGGTAAAGGGAAAAAGGTACTTGTTATTATCCCAAGTAACGGTGAACGTTATTTAAGTACACCGCTTTATCAATTTGAGTCTTAATTATATGTGATTGAAAAAGCATCCTTGAAAAGGATGCTTTTTCTTTTTGGATTGGAAATAGGAAAAGAGTGAATGACTAGAAAACTTCATGTAAAATAAGAGGTAGTATAATTAATTTATTTTCACTAGCCTTCGAGTATAACCACTTTATATATATAACGAATGTAGTTTGAGGTGGTTAATCTAAGAGGGTGGGATAAAAGAAGACGGGGTGTTGATATGCAACGAAGAAAATCTTTAGCGCTTTCTATTCCATATCAGTTAGATTTCTTTAAGCAGTATAAATTTCTTTCTAAGGATAAACCGCAACATATTTTGTTAGAGAGTGGACGTGGCGGTCGTTATAACATTGTGGGGTTGAACCCAGTAGCGGTAATCCGAGGGAAGGGTGAAACGTTACATATAAGCGAAAGTGGTAAGGAAACAATAAAACAAGGAAACCCATTAGATTTAATGCAGGAATATATGGAGCGATGGAAAACGGACTATAATCCGGAATACCCTCCATTTCAAGGTGGTGCAATTGGTTACTTTAGTTATGATTGCATCCGTTATATTGAAAAACTCCCTTCCCATGCGGAGGATGACATTAATATACCTGATATATTCTTTTTATTATTTGATGATGTGTTTGTTTATGATCAAAAAGAAAAAGTATTATGGATTATTACACATTATGTAGATAAGCATGAAGAGGCAAAAGAGCGATTAAATGAATGGAAGATTCTTTGGGCGACAGAAGCGCCAGAAGTGAATATACCTTTTGCATGCCCTGAAGAGAAAAGTGAAACAGTTGCTTTTACAGAAGAAAGTTTTATGAAGGCAGTTGAATGTATTCAAGAATATATTGGGGCTGGTGATGTGTTCCAAGTAAACTTGTCGACAAGGCAAGAAAGAACGTTACAAACACACCCGCTAGAAATCTATACAAGTCTTCGTGAGATTAATCCATCTCCATATATGGGTTACTTGGAGCTCGGGGATTTTCAAATTGTTAGTGGATCGCCAGAGTTGCTAATTAAGAAAGAGGGAACCGAAGTAAGTACAAGACCGATTGCTGGAACGAGATCTAGAGGGGCGAATGAGCAAGAGGATGAAGAATTAGCAAAAGAATTAATTGAGAATGAAAAAGAAAGAGCAGAGCACGTCATGCTTGTGGATTTAGAACGAAATGATTTAGGGCGTGTTTGTAAATATGGCACTGTAGAAGTAGATGAATTTATGGTAATTGAGAAATACTCACATGTTATGCATATTGTTTCTAATGTGCGTGGTGAGGTGGAAGAAGATAAAGATGCTTTTGATTTAGTGAAGGCTGTATTCCCTGGGGGAACAATTACTGGTGCCCCGAAAATACGTACGATGGAAATTATTGAAGAATTAGAACCTGTTCGCCGAGGGATTTACACAGGTTCAATCGGGTGGATCGGTTATTCTGGAGATACAGAATTGAATATTGTAATTAGAACACTGCTTGCTAAAGATGGAAAAGCGCATGTACAAGCAGGAGCGGGAATTGTAATTGATTCGAATCCGGAAAATGAATATAAAGAGTCGTTAAAAAAGGCGATTGCTTTATGGCGTGCAAAAGAACGTAGCGAAGAAACGGTTAGGTGAGAGAAATGATATTAATGATTGATAATTATGATTCTTTTACATTTAATTTAGTGCAGTTTCTTGGAGAACTTGGACAAGAGCTTGTTGTTAAACGTAACGATGAAGTGACTATTTCAGATATTGAGAATATGAAACCAGACTTTTTAATGATTTCGCCAGGTCCGTGTAGTCCTAATGAAGCGGGTATTAGTATGGAGGTTATTCAATACTTTGCTGGAAAGATTCCGATTTTTGGGGTTTGTCTTGGACATCAATCCATTGCACAAGTGTTTGGCGGAGAGGTTATACGTGCGGAGCGCTTAATGCATGGGAAAACGTCGCTTATGCATCATGACGGAAAAACGATTTTTTCGGATATCCCTAATCCGTTTACTGCGACACGTTATCATTCCCTTATCGTTAAGAAAGAGACGTTACCTGATTGCTTAGAGGTAACATCTTGGACAGAAGAAGGGGAAATTATGGCGCTCCGTCATACAACATTACCGATTGAAGGTGTACAGTTCCATCCAGAATCAATTATGACTTCCCACGGGAAAGAGTTGTTGCAGAATTTCATTCGTAAATACAGCCCAAGTGTGACATCATGTTAATTTACGTAAATGGTGAGTATGTAGAAGCAAGTGAAGCGAGAATTTCTCCTTATGATCATGGTTATTTATATGGTCTTGGAGTTTTTGAGACATTTCGTATTTATAATGGTCATCCTTTCTTATTGGATGATCATTATGACCGTTTAATAGATGCACTGGATACATTGCAAATTAAATGGACAATGACGAAAGATGAAGTACTGCTTATTTTGAAGAATTTACTCGTTAAGAATGAATTAGAGCATGCATATGTACGTTTTAATGTATCAGCGGGTATAGATGAAATTGGATTGCAAACGGAAATGTATGAAGAGCCGTCTGTTATTGTTTTTATAAAACCTTTAGCAGCCCCCGAAGATGTAGTGGAAAAAGAAGGGGTCGTTTTAAAGCAAGTGCGAAATACACCAGAGGGTGCGTCTCGCTTAAAGTCTCATCATTATTTAAATAACATTTTAGGAAAACGTGAAATTGGAAATGTTGTGAATAAGGAAGGTATTTTCCTTACTGAAACAGGTTATGTTGCAGAGGGTATTGTTTCGAATCTCTTTTTCGTGAAAGGTGATATTTTGTATACACCTTCGCTAAAAACAGGGATTTTAAATGGTATCACTCGTGCGTTTATTATAAAGGTTGCTGAAGAGCTGGGCATCGAAGTGAAGGAAGGTTTCTTTCCAAAAGATGAATTACTTTCAGCTGATGAAGTCTTCGTAACAAACTCGATTCAAGAAATTGTCCCGCTTTATCATATAGAGGGACGAGATTTCCCGGGTAAAGTAGGTATGGTTACAAAAAGGTTTATGAGTCTTTATGAAATGCAGAGAGAGAAATTGTGGAGCAGAAATGAATTGCGAAGAGGAGATGTGTAGTTTGAAGTGGGATTATGATTTGCGCTGCGGCGAATATACATTGAACTTAAATGAAAAAACTTTAATTATGGGGATTTTAAATGTAACACCAGATTCGTTTTCTGATGGTGGGAGTTACAACGAGTTAGAGGCTGCGGTGCGCCATGCGAAAGAAATGCGAGATGAAGGTGCTCATATTATTGATATCGGCGGTGAATCTACTCGCCCGGGTTTTGCTAAAGTATCGGTGGAAGAAGAAATAAAGCGAGTTGTTCCGATGATTCAGGCGGTTGCAAAAGAAGTGGAATTACCTATTTCTATCGACACGTATAAAGCTGAAGTTGCAAAACAAGCAATCGAAGCGGGCGCTCATATTATTAATGACGTTTGGGGAGCGAAGGCGGAACCGAAAATCGCTGAAGTTGCAGCTCATTACGATGTACCTATTATCTTGATGCATAATCGCGATAACATGAATTACCGCAATTTAATGGCTGATATGATTGCTGATTTATATGAAAGCATCAAAATTGCTAAAGATGCTGGCGTGCGAGATGAGAATATCATTTTAGACCCAGGCATCGGTTTTGCTAAAACACCTGAACAAAATTTAGAAGCGATGCGTAATTTAGAACAGTTAAACGTACTGGGTTATCCAGTTCTCTTAGGTACTTCAAGAAAGTCCTTTATTGGACATGTGTTAGATTTACCGGTAGAGGAACGTCTTGAGGGAACAGGAGCTACCGTTTGTCTCGGCATTGAAAAGGGTTGTGAGTTTGTTCGTGTTCATGATGTGAAGGAAATGGCACGTATGGCTAAGATGATGGATGCGATGATTGGTAAGGGGGTAAAGTAATTGGATAAAATTTATGTTCATGATATGGAGTTTTACGGTTATCATGGTGTATTCCCAGAGGAAAATAAATTGGGTCAGAGATTTAAAGTGGACTTAACGGTGGAGTTGGATTTGAAACAGGCAGGAGAAAGTGATGACTTAGAGCATTCTGTCAATTATGGAGAGCTTTTCGAGTTATGTAGAAAAGTTGTTGAAGATAGAACGTATAAGCTTGTAGAGAGTATCGCTGAAAATATCGCTGCAGATATATTAAAACAATATGAGAGTATTTTCCGTTGTACAATTAAAGTAATTAAACCAGATCCGCCGATACCTGGGCATTATCGTGCTGTAGCAGTGGAAATTACGAGAGAACGTCCATGAATAATATAGCTTACATTGCATTAGGTTCAAATATAGGAGAACGTTATACGTATTTAACTGAAGCGATTCAGTTTTTAAACAAAAACCCGTATATCCAAGTTAACGATATTTCATCTGTATATGAAACAGAGCCAGTTGGCTATACTGACCAAAGTTGCTTTTTAAATTTAGTTATAAAAATTTCTACCAATTTATCACCGCAAGAATTATTGAAAATTACACAAAGAGTAGAGAATGATTTAGGAAGAAAAAGGGAAATTAGATGGGGTCCGAGGACCATCGACCTTGACATTTTACTATATAATCAAGAAAATATTGAAGCAGAGAATCTTATTGTTCCGCATCCGCGGATGTTCGAAAGAGCTTTTGTTATCGTTCCGTTGTTAGAGATTAATCAAGATATAAAACAAAACATTTCACGTTCACAAGTAGAAGAAATGAAAAGGCGAGAGGGAGTAACGGTATGGAAGCAGAAAAATGGGGAAGACGCATTCGTGCTTTTCGAAAGCTAAAAGGTTATACACAAGAAGGTTTTGCGAAAGAGTTAGGGGTATCTGTATCTGTTTTAGGTGAAGTTGAGAGAGGGAATCGATCGCCTTCCCAAGATTTTGTAGTGGAAGTTGCTAAGGCATTAAAGGTTTCAGTGGAGGAATTAATGCCGAAGTGACTATGAAGGAAGGAGTAAGTCGAGTGTTAAAGATTGCAAATATTGAGATGAAAAACCCGGTTGTATTAGCACCGATGGCGGGAGTGTGTAACTCTGCATTCCGTTTGACAGTAAAAGAATTTGGTGCAGGTTTAGTTTGTGCTGAAATGGTAAGTGATAAAGCGATATTACTTAATAACAAAAGAACATTAGATATGTTATATATTGATGAAAGAGAAAAGCCATTAAGTTTACAAATTTTTGGTGGAGAGAAAGAAACTCTTGTAGATGCTGCGAAATACGTAGATAAATATACGACAGCAGACATTATTGATATTAATATGGGTTGCCCAGTACCGAAAATCATTAAGTGTGACGCGGGAGCAAAGTGGCTTTTAGACCCAAATAAAATATATGAAATGGTAGCGGCAGTTGTAGATGCTGTTGAAAAGCCGGTTACAGTTAAGATGCGTATTGGTTGGGATGCAGATCATATTTTTGCAATTGAGAATGCAAAAGCTGTTGAGCGTGCTGGCGGACAAGCAGTAGCAGTTCATGGACGTACACGAGTACAAATGTATGAAGGGAAATCGGATTGGGATATTATTAAACAAGTAAAGCAAGCTGTAAATATCCCGGTTATCGGAAATGGTGATGTCGAAACGCCACAAGATGCAAAGCGTATGCTTGATGAAATTGGTGTAGACGGTGTTATGATTGGTCGCGCTGCCCTTGGGGACCCGTGGATGATTTATCGTACGGTAAAGTATTTGGAAACAGGTGAATTAATGCCGGAACCGACAGTGCGTGAGAAAATTGACGTATGTATGTTGCATCTAGATCGTCTTATCGATTTAAAGAACGAAAATGTCGCTGTAAGAGAGATGAGAAAGCATGCAGCTTGGTATTTAAAGGGTGTTCGTGGTAATGCAACTGTACGTAATGGTATCAATGCTTGTAATACGCGTGAGGACCTTGCGAATGTATTAGGTGCATTTGTAGAAGAAGTAGAAGCGAAACAACAAACAATTCACGTTGGTTAATAATAGATAGGGAAGATTGACATTCTTCTATACACTTCCTATAATTACGTGAAAGAAAGAAGAACTGCCAGCTAGTTGCTGGCAGTTTTTCTAGTTGAGTAGAAAATGCTATACTGTATATATTGTAAAAATTAATAGAGCTGGAGTGATATCAATACCATGGATAACATGAACCACGAAGAATTAAACGACCAATTGCTTGTTCGTCGTGAAAAGTTACATAACTTACGTGAGCAAGGAATCGATCCGTTTGGTAAACGATTTGAACGTACAAATGCAACAAATGACTTATTAAGCTTATATGGAGAGTTCTCTAAAGAAGAATTAGAAGAGAAAGAAATCTCTGTTTCTATCGCTGGTCGTATTATGACAAAACGCGGTAAAGGAAAAGCTGGATTTGCACATATTCAAGATTTACATGGACAAGTTCAAATTTATGTTCGTAAAGATGCTGTTGGAGATGAAGAGTACGAATTGTTTAAAACAGCAGATTTAGGTGATTTAGTAGGTATTGAAGGTAAAGTGTTCAAAACGAACGTTGGAGAACTTTCGGTGAAAGCAACGGGCTTTACACTATTAACGAAATCTCTTCGTCCATTACCGGATAAATATCATGGATTAAAAGATGTTGAACAACGCTACCGTCAACGTTACTTAGACTTAATCACAAGTATGGAAAGCCGTGAAACATTCGTTACTCGCAGTAAAATCATTCGTGAAATGAGAAGATACTTAGATGACAATGGTTATCTTGAAGTGGAAACACCTATGATGCATGCAATTGCAGGTGGAGCTTCTGCGCGTCCTTTCATTACGCACCATAATGCGTTAGATATGGAATTATACATGCGTATCGCAATTGAACTTCATTTAAAACGCCTTATTGTGGGTGGGTTAGAAAAAGTTTATGAAATCGGTCGTGTATTCCGTAATGAGGGTGTATCAACTCGTCATAATCCAGAGTTTACAATGATTGAATTATATGAAGCGTATGCTGATTATAAAGATATTATGAAACTAACAGAAAATATGGTTGCGCATATTGCGAAGCAAGTACTAGGTACAACAACAATCCAATATGGTGATTATGAAATTAATCTAGAACCAGAATGGACACGTCTTCATATGGTAGATGCAATCAAGGAACATTCTGGAGCAGATTTCTGGAATCCAATGAGTGTAGAAGAAGCGCGTGAACTTGCAAAAGAACATAATGTAGGTATTAAGGATACGATGGAAGTTGGTCATATTATAAACGAATTCTTCGAACAAAAAGTAGAAGATAAATTAATCCAACCAACATTTATTTACGGTCATCCGGTAGAAATTTCGCCACTTGCGAAAAAGAATGACGAAGATCCACGATTCACAGATCGTTTCGAATTATTTATCGTTGCACGTGAACATGCAAATGCATTCACTGAGCTAAATGATCCGATTGATCAAAAAGAACGCTTTGAAGCGCAATTAAAAGAGCGCGAACAAGGTAATGATGAAGCTCACATGATGGATGATGATTATATTGAAGCTCTTGAGTACGGTATGCCTCCTACAGGTGGTCTAGGAATTGGTATTGATCGTCTTGTTATGTTGTTAACGAATGCACCATCTATTCGTGATGTATTATTATTCCCTGCTATGCGTCATAAACAAGACTAAGCTTTGGAGATTTCTCCAAAGCTTTTTTTATTTGATTATGAGCTACGTAGGGATAGTAGCTCTTGATGGTGCGAGAAATTATATTTATATAGAAGAAATGTGCTGTTTTTATACTTTTTTACTAAGTTAAAAATTTTATTAGAAAAACTATTGCATTTTAATAATCAAACTGGTATATTTATATTCGTTGCCACGAAAGGTAACAAGCAAAACAAACGAAAAACAACTTATTGAAAAAAGTTGTTGACGAAAATATAACGAAATGTTATATTAATAAAGTCGCTTCTGAGCGGCAGATTAGTTCTTTGAAAACTGAA